>DAIOGL010000120.1:0-7721 GCA_036745235.1 Sulfuritalea sp. | reverse complement strand
ACTGGAATCTTCTCCGCGCCGACATCGTAGAATCCTGCGCCATGAGTCCATATGCGCTGGTCCGGCCACTCCTCTTCTCGCTCGATGCAGAGAACGCCCACGAACTGACGCTGCGCCTTCTGGCGATTGGCGATTCGCTCGGAATCCTTCCCTCTCCGCCGGCGCTCGGCAAGCCGATCGAGGTCATGGGCCTCGAATTCCCCAATCGTGTCGGGCTGGCAGCGGGCCTCGACAAGAACGGAACAGCCATCGACGGCCTGAGCCGCCTCGGCTTCGGCTTCCTCGAAGTCGGCACGGTGACGCCCCGCCCGCAACCCGGCAATCCCAAGCCACGCCTGTTCCGGTTGCCGGAACACGAGGCGATCATCAATCGCATGGGTTTCAACAATGCGGGGATCGACGCGCTGCGCGAACGGCTGGCGCTGGTGCGCTATCGGGGCATCCTTGGCATCAACATAGGAAAGAACTTCGATACACCCATCGAACGGGCGGTCGATGATTATCTGGTTTGCCTCGACAAGGCTTATCCGCTGGCGAGCTACATCACGGTCAACATTTCGTCGCCCAACACCAAGAACCTGCGCCAGTTGCAGGGAGCATCCGAACTCGATGCCCTGCTCGGCGCCTTGAAAGCCAGGCAGGCCGCCCTCGCCGACACGCACGGCAAGTACGTTCCGCTGGCGCTCAAGATCGCACCCGATCTCGATTCGGACCAGATCGTCGACATCGCCGACGCCCTGCGGCGGCATCGCATCGACGCGGTGATCGCGACCAACACGACCCTGAGCCGCGAAGGAGTCGAAACATCGCCCCTGGCGGCCGAAGCGGGCGGGCTTTCCGGCAGCCCGCTGTTCGAAAAATCGACGGCCGTGATCCGCAGCCTGGCTCAGGCACTGGCCGGCGAGCTGCCGATCATCGCGGCCGGGGGCATTACCAGCGGCAAGCGTGCGCGGGCCAAGCTGGACGCCGGCGCCGCCCTCGTGCAAATCTACAGCGGGCTGATCTACAGGGGCCCGCAACTTGTCGCCGAGTGCATTGAAGCTACCAGCATCTGAGCGCGGTACAATTTGCACCCGCATGCGCAAATATACTTAAGAGCGAGATAAATTGATCTCCACCAATTGTTGCGGAGCAATCGTGGCGCTCCGCACGCCATGACCAGCTATCTCTTCGTTGTTCTCGGCGCCGTCCTGGTCAACAACGTCGTCTTCGTCCGCATTCTCGGCTTGTGTCCTTTCATGGGCGTCTCGAAGAAGCTCGAGACCGCGATCGGCATGGGCGCGGCCACCACCTTCGTCCTGACCATGGCCTGCGGGGCGAGCTTCGTCATCGATCGCTGGCTGCTGATCCCCAATCAGCTCGAGTACCTGCGCACCCTGTCCTTCATCGTAACCATCGCAGCGATCGTACAGCTCACGGAACTGGTGATCCAGAAGACCAGTCCGCTGCTGCACCAGGTGCTCGGCATCTACCTGCCGCTGATCACGACCAATTGCGCCGTGCTCGGCATCCCGCTGCTCAACGTGAGCCTGCGGCACAACTTCCTCGAGTCGCTGCTGTTCGGCTTCGGCAGCGCGGTCGGCTTCACGTTGGCGCTGATCCTGTTCGCCGGCATTCGCGAGCGGCTCGAAGCGGCTGACGTTCCAATCCACTTCCGCGGCACGGCGATCGCCATGATTACCGCGGGCCTGATGAGCCTCGCCTTCATGGGTTTCGCCGGGCTGGACAAGTACAAGTAGCCATGCTCGAAGCGATTCTGGTCATGGCCTTCGGTGCCCTCGTGCTGGGCGCCGCGCTCGGCTACGCGGCAGTGCGGTTTCGCGTCGAAGGCGATCCGCTGGTGGAGAAGATCGACGCCATATTGCCGCAGACGCAGTGCGGACAGTGCGGTTTCCCCGGCTGCAAGCCCTACGCCCAGGCAATCGCCAAGGGCGAGGCAGAAATCAACCAGTGCCCGCCGGGCGGCGAGGAAGGCATCCACAAGCTCGCCGACCTCCTCGGCCGCGAGTTCAAGCCGCTTTCCGCCGAACACGGCATCGAAAAGCCGAAGTCCGTCGCCGTCATCGACGAGCAGGTCTGCATCGGCTGCACGCTGTGCATCCAGGCCTGCCCGGTCGACGCGATCGTCGGCGCCGCGAAGCAGATGCACACCGTCGTGGCGCCGCTGTGCACCGGCTGCGAACTGTGCCTGCCGCCCTGCCCGGTCAATTGCATCACGATGGAGCCGATCGGCGAGAGCGTGGAAAACTGGAAGTGGAAATATCCGGTAATCAAGATCAATTCGGCACCGCAGGAGTCGAAGTGAGCGCCCTGCAACGCCTGTTCAAGTTCCACGGCGGGGTCAAGCCGGCCTACAACAAGGAAGCCTCGACCGGGCTGCCGATCGCCGTGGCGCCAACGCCGACTTTGCTCGTGATCCCGCTGCACCAGAGCATCGGCGGCATGCCGCGCCCCCTGGTCAAGGCGGGCGATCACGTGCTCAAGGGCCAGCGCATCGGCGGCGCCGACGGCAATGCGTCTGCCGCCGTGCATGCCTCGACGTCGGGCACCGTGGTCGCCGTCGAAATGCGCCTGATGCCGCATACCTCGGGACTGTCCGCACTCTGCGTGGTGGTCGAACCGGATGGGCGCGACGAATGGATAGCGCGCCAGCCCTTCGATTTCCGCAGCGCCTCGCCGACGCAGACTCGCGACTATCTGCGCGACGCCGGCGTCGTCGGCTTGGGCGGGGCGGTGTTTCCCACCCACCTCAAGCTCAACCCCGGCAAGCAGGGCAAACTCGATACCCTGGTCCTGAACGGCGCCGAGTGCGAACCCTTCATCACCTGCGACGACGTGCTGATGCGCGAGCGTGCCGAGATCATCCTCAAGGGCGCGGCCATCATGCGTGAAATGCTCGCCGCTGGGCGGGTCCTGATCGGCATCGAGGACAACAAGCCGGAAGCCATCGCCGCCATGGAAGTGGCCGCCCGGGCCGCCAATCAGGCCGCCGGCGATGAGGCGATGCAGGTGGTTTCCGTGCCGACGCGCTACCCTGCGGGCGGCGCCAAGCAGCTGATCCGGGTCCTCACCGGGATCGAGGTGCCGCACGGCAAGCGTTCGACCGATTTCGGCGTGCAGTGTTTCAACGTCGGCACGGCCTACGCCGTGTACGAGGCGATCGCGCTAGGCCAGCCGCTGATCTCGCGCATCGTCACCGTCGCCGGAAACGTCGGCCAGGCGCGCAACTACGAAGCGCTGTTCGGCACACCGATGCGCGACCTGATCGCGCTGTGCAAGCCGCTGCCCGACAGCGACCGCGTGATCATGGGCGGGCCCATGATGGGCCTGTTGATGCCGGCCGATGACGTCCCGGTGGTCAAGGCCACCAACTGCGTCCTGGTCGGATCGAAGAGGCTGTTCCCGCCGCCGCCGCCCGAGATGCCCTGCATACGCTGCGGCGAATGCGCCAAGGCCTGCCCCGCCGACCTGCAGCCCTTCGAAATGTACTGGTTCTCGCGCGCGAAAATCTTCGGCAAGGCTCAGGAATACAACCTGTTCGACTGCATCGAATGCGGCTGCTGCGCCTATGTCTGTCCTTCGCACATTCCGCTGGTCGATTACTACCGCTTCGCCAAGAGCGAAATCTGGGCCCGCGAAGTGGAGAAAGAGGCGGCCGACGTGGCGCGCGAACGCTACGAGTTCCGCCTGTTGCGGGAAGAGCGCGAGAAGCAGGAGAAGGCCGCCAAGCTCGCGGCGAAGACCGCCGCCGGACGCGAAAAGGCGGCCGCGGCAATAGCCGAGGCCGCAAAACCGGCCGCCACGCCCGAAGAAGATGCGAAGAAGGCATTGATCGCCGCGGCACTCGAGCGCGCCAAGGCGCAGAAGGAGCAGGTGCATCCCGAAAACGTGAGCAACCTGACACCGGAGCAGGAAGCCGAGGTGGCCGCCATCGAGGCGCGCCGCGCCGAGATTCGCGAAATGGCCAAGCCGCATCTGCGGCAGGACGACTGACAAGAATCCACCCGTGAATAATTCCCCCTACTTCCTCAAACCGGCCAGCGTCCAATCCGTGATGGTGCGCGTTCTGCTCGCGCTGCTGCCCGGCATCGCCACCTATGTCTGGTTTTTCGGTGCCGGCATCCTGGTGCAGATCGCATTGGCCTCCGTGACGGCATTGGCCGCGGAGGCCGTGATGCTCCGCCTGCGCGGCAAGCCGCTGATGCTCTTCCTCAGCGACGGCTCGGCGCTGGTCACCGCGTGGCTGATCGCATTGACCTTCCCTTCGATCGCACCCTGGTGGCTGACGGTGCTCGGCACGCTGCTCGCCATCGTGGTCGCCAAGCATCTCTACGGCGGACTGGGCCAGAATCCCTTCAATCCGGCCATGGTCGCCTTCGCGCTGATGATCGTCGCCTATCCGCTGCTCATGTCGCAATGGCCGAGAGTGGGCGCCACCGACTTTGCCGTGCAATGGGATGCGATTTTCGGCAACCGCCAGGTCCTCGATGCCGTGACCATGGCTACACCGCTCGACGCGCTGCGCACCGTCCTGCGCGACCCGGAACAGCGCGCGATGATAGGCGGCGTGCTGGGCGGCAAGGCCACCTTCGGCAACGTCGGCGGCCGCGGCTGGGAGTGGATCGCAGCGGGCTACTTCCTCGGTGGTTTGTATCTGCTCCAGCAGCGCATCATCACCTGGCACATGCCGGCCGCCTTCCTGGCCACGCTGTTCGCCGTATCGGGCGCTTTCGCCCTGTACGATGCCGACCGCTTTGCGGGACCCGGCTTCCAGTTGTTTACCGGCGGTGCCATGCTTGCCGCCTTCTTCATCGTCACCGATCCGGTGTCCGGAGCCACCACGCCGAAGGGCAAGCTGATCTTCGCCGCCGGCGTCGCGGCGCTGACCTGGGTCATCCGCACCTTCGGCGCCTACCCGGATGGCATCGCGTTCGCCGTACTGCTGATGAACATCGCCGCTCCGCTGATCGACATGTACACGCAGCCGCCGGTGTTCGGCCACAAGGACAAACGGGGAGACTCGCAATGAGCGAGCCAATCGAAATCGCCCACCGCGAGTCCAGCGTGCTGCGCATTTCGGTGCGCACCGCCGCCATCATGCTCGCCTTCACCCTGGTGTTCACGGCGCTGATGGCCGGCACCTACAAGGCCACCGAGCCGCTGGTCGCGGCCAGCGCGCTGGCGGAGAAGCTGCGCCTGATCGGCGAAGTGCTGCCGCCCGGCCGCTACGACAACGACTTGATGGCCGATTCGATCGTCCTGCCGCCGCAAAGGACTCTCGGGCTCGACGAAGAAACGCGGATCTGGCGCGCGCGCAAGGGCGGCATGCCGGCGGCGCTGGTATTCGAAGCCGCGGCCCTTGACGGCTATTCCGGTCGCATCAGCCTGATCATGGCCGTCGATGCCGATGGCAGGCTGGTGGCCCTGCGCGTCACCGCCCACAAGGAAACGCCGGGACTGGGCGACTATATCGACCCGAAGAAGGACAAGAACAAGGCGCGGCCGTGGATCACGCAGTTCAGCAACCTGGGCTTCGACACCGTGCCGGGCGCAAAATGGCGCGTGAAGAAGGATGGCGGCCGCTTCGACCAGATGAGCGGCGCGACGATCTCCGCCCGTGCCGTCACCAACGCCAGCGGTCGCGCGCTGGCGTGGGCCGTTGAACGGCGCGACGTGCTGTTCGGGCTGCCCGCGAATGCCCGGTACGAGGAACAAAGGAGCAAGCCATGAGCGCCTACAAGGAAATTGCCTGGAACGGCATCTGGAAGCAGAACACCATCCTCGCCCAGGTGCTGGGCCTGTGTCCGCTGCTGGCGGTGAGCAGCAACCTCGTCAATGCGGTAAGCCTCGGCCTGGCGACCATCGTCGTCATGATGCTGTCCAACTTCGCGATTTCGGCGCTGCGTGCCTTCATCCCCTACGAGATTCGCATTCCTGTCTTTATCCTGATCATCGCGGCGCTGGTTACGGTGATCGACCTGGCCTTCAATGCCTTCCTGCACGACATGTATCTGGTGCTCGGCATTTTCATTCCGCTGATCGTCACCAACTGCATCGTGCTGGCCCGCGTCGAAGCCTTCGCCGCCAAGAACGGCCTGCGTGCATCGACGATTGACGGCCTGGCAATGGGAATTGGCTTCATCTGGGTCATCGCGCTGCTCGGCGCGGTGCGCGAGCTGATCGGCCAGGGCACGCTGTTTTCCGGCATCGAGATGATTTTCCCGACGCTGTCGGGGATACAGATATTGCCTGCGGACTATCCGGGTTTTCTGATCGCGATGCTGCCGCCCGGCGCCTTCTTCGTTCTGGGCGTGCTGATTGCGGGGCGCAACTGGCTCGACGCGCGCGCCAACCAGCGCATGCGCGAACAGCGCACCCACCACCAGGCCGAACACGCAACCGAACACGCAAATTCCGCGCCGGCATGAGCCCGAAGAAGGTTCGCGAGTTCTTCTCCCGCCTTGCGGCGGCGAACCCGGAACCGAAGAGCGAACTCGAATACTCGACGCCCTATCAGTTGCTGGTGGCCGTGGTGCTTTCCGCGCAGGCCACCGACAAGGGCGTCAATCGCGCGACGCGCGCCCTGTTCCGCGACCACCCGACGCCGCAGGCGATCGCCGCGCTGGGCGTGGAAGGCCTGTCCGAATACATCAACACCATCGGCCTCTATCCGACCAAGGCGAAGAACGTCGTGGCCCTGTCGCGCCTGCTGCTGGAGCGCCACGGCGGCGAAGTGCCGCACGACCGCGACGCGCTCGAAGCCCTGCCCGGCGTCGGCCGCAAGACGGCGAACGTGGTGCTCAATGTCGCGTTCAAGGAACCCACCATCGCGGTCGACACCCACATCTTCCGCGTCGGCAACCGCACCGGGCTGGCGCCGGGCAGCACGGTCGATGCCGTGGAACAGAAGCTGCTCAAGGTCGTGCCCGCCGAATTCCGCCTGCACGCCCACCACTGGCTGATCCTGCACGGCCGCTACACCTGCAAGGCACGCTCGCCGGATTGCGTACATTGCCCGGTCTTCGATCTCTGCGCCTTCAAGGAGAAGAATGTTTAACCCCAGCCGCGACCAGGCGCGCCAGTTCCTGATCGACGCCTGGGCCAAGCGCCGCAACCGGCTGCCCGGCACGCCGATGGACACGCTTGCCGCCGACCTCGTCGAACTCCATCCCGAATACCACGCCCTGCTCGAAGCCGAAGACGCGCTGACCCGGGAGTGGACGCCCGAGCATGGCGAGACCAATCCCTTCCTGCACCTGTCGCTGCACCTCGCGATCGAGGAGCAGCTGTCGATCGACCAGCCGCCGGGCATCCGCGCCGCCTTCAACACCCTGCAAAGCCGCCGCGGCGACCGCCACGAGGCGCTGCACGCCGTGCTCGAATGTCTTGGCGAGATGATCTGGCGCTCGCAGAAGAGCGGTCTGCCGCCCGACGGCGACGCCTATGTCGACTGCGTCAGGCGGGCGGCCGGCTAGAAGTCGGCGCCGGTACTACGGTGAAATGCGCGGTGAAATGCATGCCGACAAGATGCCCGCTCTGGGATAATCTATTGCTTCAACTGTGAAAGAGAACGCCATGCGCTTTGAAGGAACCAATACCTACGTCGCCACGCCCGACCTGATGCTGGCGGTCAATGCCGCGATAACGTTGCAGCGCCCGCTGCTGATCAAGGGCGAGCCCGGCACCGGCAAGACCATGCTGGCCGAGGAAGTGGCCGCGGC
>DAIOGL010000119.1:0-7740 GCA_036745235.1 Sulfuritalea sp. | reverse complement strand
GCGCATCGCCCAGCATGTCGACGAAGCGGCCGATGTCGCCGCCGGCACAGAAGGCACGAGTGCCGTAGCCGGTGAGGATGAAGCCGGTGACCTTGGGGTCGTTTTCGAAACGGTGAATGACGGAGAGGATTTCGTCGTTCATCTCGTCATGGAGCGCATTCATTGCTTCGGGGCGGCGCAGGGTGATGACCTTGATGTCGTCGAGATCGTCGACCAGGATGTGGCGCAGGAAGCCCTGATAGGCATCGAAGGGGCGCGTCGGCATCGGCATGCCGGGGCGTTCTTCGCGCAGGCGGATCAGCGCGCGGCCGGTGGTCTGTTCGCCGAGGCTGCGCATCAGGTCGAGCGGGCCGTTCTTGAAGCCGAGCGCCAGCCGGCAGCCGAGGTCGAGGTCGGCGGAATCGCCGATCTTGCGGTCGACGATGTCCACGCTCTGCGAGAACAGGATGCCGAGCAGGCGCTCGCGCACGGCCTGTGCGGTTTCCTTGGCCACTTCGACGCGCTTGCCGGGAGGCACGGTGATCCAGGTGTCCACCGAGCGGAACACCGGCGCCGGGCGATAGTGCTCGCCTTCCATCTCGGCCTGCAGCGTGTTGGTCTCGGTGATGATCGGGTTGCCGTGCGCCATGTTCAGCACGAAGAAGGGGCCGGCATGCACGAACTCGGCGGCGACGCTGTCGACTTCGGCGGCGGTGGCGCGATCGAGCAGCATCGCCGACTCGTTGCACCAGTTGTCGAATATGCGGTCGAGCATGAAGCAGGCCACGTCGGCGGTCACCAGCGGCACCTTGCCGGTGGTGCAGAAGGCCCAGCGCAGGTATTCGACCACGGCCGGATCGGTCTTGTTCCAGCGGATGACTTCGACCGCCGGATTGCGCCAGGCGGGGGCGAAGAAATGCGTTACCGTGGCCCGTTCCGGGTGCTTCAGTTGCGAGAAGATCTGTTCCGCCGGCAGCGAGCTGGTGTTGGAAGTGATCAGCGCATCGGGGCGGACCACGGCCTCGATCTGGGCGAAGATCTTGCGCTTGAGCGGCAGGTTCTCGGTCGCGGCCTCGATCACCCAGTCGGCATCGGCGATGTCGGCGTAGTCGAGCGTGCCGTAGAGATTGGTGATCACCGCCTTGGCGTCGGCCTCGCTCATCTTGCCGCGTGCGACGGCCTTGCGCGAGTATTCGGCAAAGCGCAGCAAGGCGCTTTCGACGGCCTTTTGCGAGACATCGACCAGATACAGCTTCAGGTCCGGCAGCGCGCTCTTGAGGTAATAACCGATGTCGGGACCGATGGTGCCGGCGCCGATGATGGCGACGGCGCGGGGCAGGGGGCGGGCAGGAGTGGCAAGCAGCGGGTTGGCGAAGGGCGTGGTCATGGTCGGATCCTGTTTGTGTATGCGGTATACAATGAAATTATCCAACATTATCGGCGATCGCACAATTGCTGCGCGGGCATGACGAAACTGGCGGAGCGGCGCAGGGCCGGCCGCAAGAGTCGGCGCTGGCGACACGCCGAATCAGGGCAGGAGGAGGGTCTTCAGGCTTCCGGGGTCGGACGCGGGCGCAACTCGTCCCGGCGCTCCGTCAGCTTGACATCAGCACCGGCACGGTCATGTGCCGCAGGATGTAGCGCGTGCCGGCGCCGCGGCTGACGAAGGGGAAGCCGATGTGGCCGTGGGCACCCATGACCAACAGGTCGGCGTCGCGGTCGGTGACCCGGTTCAGCAGCATGTCCATGATGCCGACGTCCTCCACCACCAGGACTTCGGTGCGCGCCTTGATGCCGTGGGCGTCGAGATGACGCGCCACCTCGGCGCAGGACGCCAGGCCATCCTCATGGCGGGCGGCGAAGGACACGACAATGGCTTCCTTGCAGCCCTCGATCAGGGGCAGGGCGTCGTTGAGTGCATGGGCCGCCTCGCGGGCGTCGTTCCACGCGATCAGCGGATGCCTGCCGACTTCGGCATACGTTCCGATGTAGGGAAGGACCAGCACCGGGCGGCCGCAATTCAGGATGACTTCGCTGACCAGGTCCTCCGGCACATGGCCCTTGATCCTGTCGTCATGCTGGCCGAGGATCACCAGGTCGACATGGCGGGCAAGGTCGGTGACGTGGCGCAGCACTTCGGTATCGCTGCCGCGGTTGATGTCTCGCCACTCTGCCTTTGGCAGGCCGGCGGTGGCTTTTTCGAACGCGGCCTTGCTGGCGTCGCGGGCCTTGACATATTCCTCGCTGGGCCATGAGGCGACCACGCCCACCTGTTGCGCCAGGGCCAGCTGTGCGAAGACGCCCACCAGCCGGGCCTGATGCTGGCGTGCGAGCGAGACCGCCAGTTCCAGCCTTGCTGCGGTTCGTTCACCCTGATCCAGATGCACCATCAAGTTCTTCAGCAACATGATTATCGACTCCTGTTTTTTGGGGAATTATAGGCCGGGAAGTTTGCTGCCAAGCCGTCCTCGGGCACCAGACGCGGACGCTAGGTCGATGGATGGCTTCCGATGAATCTCGGGTCTTCGAACAACGAGGCAATCTTGACCTGGCGTACCTCGGGATGATCCGGCACCAGGTACATGACCGGGGTCAGCATTTCCTCGAAAATCCCGCGCAGGCTGCGCGCGCCGACCCCGTATTCCATCGCGAGATCGGCGATCTGCTCGAATACCAGTGGCTCGATCGTCAACACCACATCGTTGTTTTGCAGCATCTGGCGGTATTGCTTGTAGATCGAGTTCTGTGGTTCGGTCATGATCCTGACCATCATCTCACGCGACAGCGGCTTGACATGGGCCACGATCGGCAGGCGGCCGGCGAATTCCTGGATCAGCCCGAACTCGAACAGGTCGGTCGGCTTGACGCGGGTGTTGAGGCGTTCCAGCAGCTTCGGGTTGTCATCGTCCGATGTGGAGATGAAGCCGAAGGAATGGGTCTTGGCGAGGATTTCGTCGATGCCGACGAAGGCCCCGCCGCAGATGAAAAGAATCTGGGTGGTGTCGATGTAGCGCGTGTCCTTGACCTTGACCGGCACGCCTTCCATGATCTTCAGCAGCGCGTGCTGGACGCCTTCGCCGGAAGTTCCGGGCACCTGCCCGTGCTTGCTGCTGATGGCCTTGAGCTTGTCGATCTCGTCGATGAAAACGATGCCGCGCTGGGCCCGTCCGATGTCGCCTTCGGCTTTGTCGATGAGCCGCTGCAGAATCGCCTCGATTTCTTCGTTCACGTATTCGCTTTGCGCCAGCGAAGTGGCGTTGGCCGTGACGAAGGGCACCTGCAGCACCCGGGAAAGCGTCTCGCACAGCAGCGTCTTGCCGGTGCCGGTGGGACCGATCAGGAGAACATTGCTCTTGACGATTTCCACCTTGGCGGGCGCGGCGAGTTCGATCTTCCGGTAATGGGTGTAGACGGCGACAGCCAGCTGGCGCTTTGCCTCGTCCTGGCCTATGACGTGCTGGTCAAGAAATTTGACAATCTGGCTCGGGGTCATGATGGAGTACCGGCTCCATTGATTGAAAACAACGCAGACGCCAGATTACCAGCATGAATCGGGATTCTGCGCGCCCGTTTCAACCTGGCTGGCTGTTGGATGCCAGCAACTCGCGCAGCCGGGTCTTCAGCACCTTGCCGGTATTGTTCTTCGGCAGCGAATCTACCATGACATAGCGCTTGGGCCGCTTGAAGCGGGCGATGTTGTCGAGGCACAGGGCGTCGAGCTCGGCGCTGGCGGGCGCCGGGCCGCGCGGGACGATGAAGGCGATCACGATTTCGCCCCATTCGGGATCGGCTTGGCCAACCACCGACACCTCGCTGACCGCCGGATGCCGCAGCAGCACTTCCTCGACTTCGCGCGGATAGATGTTGGAGCCGCCGGAGATGATCACGTCCTTGCTGCGGTCCTTCAGCGTGAGGAAGCCGTCCTCGTCGAGGCAGCCGACGTCGCCCGTATGCAGCCAGCCGTTGCGCAGGGTTTCGGCGCTGGCGCCGGGATTGTTCCAGTAGCCGGCCATGACCGTGTCGCCGCGCACCAGGATTTCGCCGATCTCACCCGCGGGCAGGGATTGGTCGTTCGCGTCGGCGACCCTGACCTCGATGCCGGTGAAGGCATGGCCGACCGAAGCCAGGCGCTGCTCGTAGCGCGGGTGCGCGGTGTCGGCATGCAGCGCCTTGTCCAGGCAGGTGATGGTCATCGGCGATTCGCCCTGGCCGTAGATCTGCACCAGCTTGAAGCCGAAGCGCTGCAGCGCGGCCTTGCAGTCGGCGACATACATCGGGCCGCCGCCGTAGATGATGGTCTTGAGCCCGGAGGTGTCGGCCTCGTCGGGGTGCTCGACGAGGCGCTTCACCATGGTCGGCGCCGCGAACAGGCTCACGCCCTGATGCACCTGCAGCAGCGCGTAAATCTCTGCGGGATCGAAGCCGCCCGATTCGGGCACCAGGTTCACGCCGGCCCGGGCGACATGGGGCAGCATGTAGAAGCCGGAGCCGTGCGACATCGGCGCGGCGTGGAGAATGGCGTCGCCGGGTGCGATCGTGTCGACGTCGCACAGATAGTTGAGGATCGCCGCCATCAGGTTGCGCATCGTCAGGGTCACGCCCTTGGGCCGGCCGGTGGTGCCGCTGGTATAGAACAGCCAGGCCGCATCGTCTGCCGCGCGCGGCGCGATCGGCATCGGCGCCGCGGCGAAAAGTCCAATGTAGTCCGGACCGCCGACGTCGATCACCTGCTCCAGTCCTGCGCCGGCGAACGGGACGATGGAATCGTGCAGATCGGCGGTTGCAAAGCACAGACGCGCGCCGCTGTCGGCCAGGATGAATTCCAGCTCCTTCGGGTGCAGCTTGGCGTTGATCGGCACGGCGACGAGACCCGCGTGCCAGCAGGCGAACATCAGTTCGACGTATTGCGGACAGTTCTTCATCACCAGGCCGACGCGGTCATTGGGCTGCAGCCGCGCCGCGAGTCCGGCGGCAAGGCGGGCGACGCGTGCGGCGAGTTCGGCATAGTTCGCCAGCAGGCGCTCGCCGTGCGCCAGTGCGGGCCGCTGCGGATAAATCTGCGCAGCGCGCGCGAGGAGATGGGCGACGTTGACGCTCATGGCGAGGAACGCGGCACGCTGGGCGTCACCAGCGTTTTGCAGAACACGATGAAATAGAGCACGAATGCGGCGGTCCACAGCGCCGCGGCGAGCGCGACCACCGGATTGCCCAGGCCGTGGACGGTGGCCGCCAGCCGCAGCAGGGCGGCGACGAACATCAGCACGTAGGCGACCAGCATGGCAGGCGGCACCACCAGCGGGCGCCCGGTGTGGCGCAGGCTGACGCGGGTCATCAGGCCGAGCATCATCAGGCCGAGGCTGCCGACGGTGAAGGCATGCAGCCACGCCGCCTCGGGCACGACACCGGTCAGCTCGGCGGCGGCCTTGAGGGCGAAGGCCAGCACCAGCCAGGCGAAACCCAGGTGCATGACCAGCACCAGCGGCACGTCGGCGACGCGCCAGCCTTGCCAGCGTGCGGTGCGCCAGCCATGAAGCAGCGCGCAGGCCAGGGCCGCGCCACCCGTCCATGGCGCCGGGGCGGCTGCAAGGTCGAGCACGGCGAGCAGGAGCAGCGCGCCGACGGCGGCGATCTCCAGGTTCATGTTGCACGGCGGCAGCTCGCCGCGGCCTCTTTCGCGCAGGACGTTGCCCGTGAATATCGGCGCCAGCACGCCGCCCTTGAGCACATAGAGCACGATGATTGCGTAGATGGCAAGGCGCAGCGCCAGCCAGGCTTCGGCGTCGTTTGCCGTGTGCAGGCCAAGGTAGAAGATCAGATTGGCGGCGAAGAGTGCGGCCAGAATGGGCAGCAGCAGCAGGTAGAGCCGGTTGGCGGCACGCAGCAGCTGCGGTGCGAGCATGATGAAAACGGCGGGGAACAACAGGCAGTCGACCAGCGCCGGCAGCAGCGCCGGCAGCCAGGGCGAGGCCCAGAATGCGATTCGCCCGCAGAGCCACAGTGAGACTAGCAGGACCAGCCGGCGACCGACGATTTCCTCAGTGCCCGCCCAGCTTGGCAGTGCCGTCAACACGATGCCCGTGATGATCGCGGCCGAGAAGCCGAAGATGAACTCGTGGCCGTGTTGCAGTTTGAGCAACTGGCCCGAAGGCAGGTTCCACAAACCGAGAAATGCGCCGAGCCAGACCGCGACCAGCAGCGGAGCGTAGAGCGCACCGAGAAAGTAGAAAGGCCGGAAGGCGCTGGCCCACAGCGGCGACAAGATCAAGGTTTGGGTAGCATCAGAGAGAGGCAGCCGGATTCAAGCGGCAAGCGGTTCAATGGAGTCCAGCGTTTCCTGCAATTGCTCTTTTGCCACCTGCAAGTCATAGAGTGACTGCAGGTTGAGCCAGTATTGATCGGACAGGCCGAAGTAACGCGATAGCCGCAGGGCTGTGTCGGCACTGATCGCGCGCTCGCCATGCACGATCTGATTGATGCGGCGCGGCGGCACACTGATTTCCTTGGCTACCCGATATTGCGAAATCCCCATCGGTTCCATGAAGTCGTGCAGCAGAACTTCACCGGGGTGGATGGGGGAAAAGTCACGTTGTCCCATGTTCGGCCTCATTAGTGATAATCCACAATCTCGACGGCATCCGGCCCGGCTTGCGTCCAGCGGAAGCAGACGCGCCACTGGTCGTTGATGCGGATGCTGTGCTGTCCTTTTCGATCCCCCTTCAAGGCTTCCAGACGATTGCCGGGCGGGATGCGCAAGTCTTCGAGACATCCGGCGGCATGGACCTGATTGAGTTTGCGGGCTGCCAGCGGCGCGACCTGCTTCGGAATACGCCGGACAAATTTGCCGTTGAAGATTGCCTCGGTGTCCTTGTCCTTGAACGATCGGATCATGGCCAATAATGTCCTATTGCGTTATTACCGTCAAGTGTTATGGCGAGGCTGTCAGGCCACTTGTGCCGTCACGCCTGACGGCTGATCGAAGGCCGTCATCAGTTCCTTCTGCGTGGCCCGTGCCTGAAGGATGCTGCGCTCCTTGACCGGTCCGTAGCCGCGAATCATTTCCGGAATGCTGGCGAGCGCCACGGCGGTATCGAGCCGGCTGTGATCGAGCCTGTCGAGGATGTGTGTCACGGTGCGCTCGTAATCGGCGATCAGTTCGCGTTCCTGCCTGCGCTCGGCAATCGGGCCAAAGGGGTTAAGCACCGTGCCGCGCAGGAACCTGAAGCGGGCGAGCAGCGTCATCGCCGGCATCAACCACGGGCCGAAGCGGATTTTCTTCGGCTCGTCACCGGGCTTCGCGCCGCGGCTCCAGGGCAGCGTGATGTGGAAGTTAAGGCGGTAGTCGCCTTCGAAGTTCGCCGCCAGCGTGTGCTGGAATTGCGGGTCGCTGAACAGCCGCGCCACTTCGTATTCGTCCTTGTAGGTCAGCAGCTTGAAGTAGTTGCGGGCCACGGCTTCGGTCAACGCCGTACCGCCAGCGCCGACTCTTTGTTCGTGCTGTCTTACATTTTCCACCAGTGCGATGTAGCGCCCGGCGTAGGCGGCATCCTGATAGTCCTTCAGGTAGTCGCGGCGGCGTTCCATGGTTTCGTCGAGACTGACGGACAGCTTGTGTGCCGGCGCGCCGGTTTCGCCCGAGGCGACCAGCGCCTCGACGCCGGCCGGATCGAGGGCCGTGCGCCGGCCCCAGGCGAAGGCGCGCTGATTTGCCTCGACGCTGGCGCCGTTGAGTTCGATCGCACGCAGCAGGGCGGCGGACGACAG
>DAIOGL010000118.1:3603-7870 GCA_036745235.1 Sulfuritalea sp. | reverse complement strand
AGCCCGGTCTTGTTTGTGCCGAATATCCGTTCTCCGCTTTCGCCGCAACTGCGAATTCTCCCCATACCATCGAGAACCATCGCGCCGTAGCCGACATTGCCCGCCGCATCCGCTGCGGCATTGAATACCTCAGGCTTCAACCCCTCCTGGTGCAGGAACGACACGACTTCTCCGATCATGATTTGCGCTTTCCTTTGAGGCGTCTCGCGAGCTGCCCGAACGGAGGCAAACAGACAATCCAATGCTGCAAACATATGCGCCAAAGAGGCCAAAGGGAATACCGCCGTCGCCGTATTCTGGGTACCGGAAAGCCGGTAGCCTGCTTGTCCGTCGCCCACCGCAGCGAACAACTGCACCGCGCCACCGAGGGTGATTCGGGGCAATTCGCCCGCGTTTCCAGCCCGCGAGCGCAAAGAGAAACGCCCCCGGCTTTCGCGGGGGGCGTTCTTGTCTATTCTGCCGGCGGCGGATGCTACGGGCGGCGCAATTCCCTTCGGGCAGGCGCCATCCGGCCCGGATAGAGATCGCGCCCTGCATCGTGCACGTCGCGGCGGAGCTGACGCCGCTCTTCGGGCGACATGCGATTGCCGCGGCCAGGCATCATGGCATCGCGCGGGGACAACTGCTCGGGCCGCTGTTCCGCAGGCATCATCCGCTGCGGGCCCCCGGAATCCCGCCCCTGGGACGGACGAACCGGCTCCTGCGCCCAAGCGCCAATCGCCAGAAGCCACGTGGCACTTGCCACGGCCAGACACCTTGCCCCGCGTTTTGCCGTCACAGACGAACCTCTATCATCTTCAATGGAGAATATTGTAAACCTGCTGGCCGGCAACATGGCTGGCCGCCATCAAGTGATCGACGCCAGCCTGTGGTTCCGCACCCCACAACGTCAGCCCTGCCGCCAGAGCCATGCTGAAGATCAGTCCTTTCATGATTGCCTCCAATGTCCTGTTGCCGGTCCGCGCCACCCTTTCAGGCACGCTTGCATTCTGGGCAGGGGCTGTAAGCCAAGTGTTGCCGGCAGGCCGGGTTTGTAATCGTTTGTAAGAGCTGCTGGCGAGATGCGGACGATCCGGCTAGGATTCGCGCCATGAAAGATGTCAAAGCCAAGATTCTGGTCGTCGATGACGACCTGCGCCTGCGCCAGCTGCTCGAGCGCTATCTCTCCGATCAAGGGTTTACGGTCAAGGCAGTACCCGACGCGCCCGGCATGGACCGCGCGCTGGAACGGGAGCTCTACGACCTGATCGTGCTCGACCTCATGCTTCCCGGCGAAGATGGCCTTGCAATCTGCCGCCGGCTGCGCGGCGGCGCCAACCAGGTGAACATCATCATGCTGACCGCCAAGGGCGACGAGGTCGATCGCATCGTCGGCCTTGAAGTCGGCGCCGATGATTACCTGCCGAAACCCTTCAATCCGCGCGAACTGGTGGCACGCATCCATGCCGTGCTGCGCCGCCGAGCTGCGCCGCCGCCTCCTGGCGCCCCGGCGATCAATGAAGACAGCGTTAACTTCGGCAAGGTGCAGATCAATCTGGCGACGCGGGAGCTTGTCCGCGACGACGTATCCACCCTGCTGACCACGGGCGAGTTCGGCCTGCTGCGCGTGCTGCTCGAGCATCCGCGCCAGCCGATGAGCCGTGACAAACTGATGGAACTGGCGCGCGGCCGCGAATATGAAGTCTTCGATCGCGCCATCGACGTGCAGATTTCACGGTTGCGCAAACTGGTCGAGGAAGATCCCGGCAAGCCGCGTTACATACAGACCGTGTGGGGCTTCGGCTACGTCTTCGTTCCCGACGGAACAAAGCACGAATGAGGCTGCTGCCGCGCTCGCTGCTGTGGCGCACCTTTCTTTTCATCGCCCTGCTGATGATGCTGTCCGTCGCGGCATGGTTTGCCATTTTCCGGTCTTACGAGCGCGAGCCTCGCGCCCGCCAGCTGGCACAGACCCTGGTCAGTGTTGCCAACCTGACGCGGGCGGCGCTGATTTCCGCCCGTCCGGAAGCCCGCCGCGAACTTCTGCGCGACCTGTCGGATCGCGAGGGCATACGCATCTATCCGGCCGATGCGGCGGACCGCATTGCACCGCTGCCGGATCGCGCCTTCCTGCAACTGGTGCAGGATCTGGTCAGGGAGCAACTCGGACCGGCCACGCGCCTGACCCTTGAACGGGAGGGCGAACGCGCGCTGTTCATCAACTTCCGCGTCGATGACAGCGAGGAAGGAAGCTACTGGATGGCCCTGCCCCGCGAACGGATCGACCGCGTGTTTCCGCTCGGCTGGCTGGGATGGGGCGTTGCGGCGCTGCTGCTGTCGCTGCTCGGCGCGTGGTTGATCGTCTACCGCATTACCCGCCCGCTCAAGGCCCTGGAACTGGCGGCCAGGAAAGTCGGCGCCGGCGAGACGGCGACCCGCCTCGACGAGAGCGGCCCGTCCGAACTCGCGACGGTCGCCCATGCCTTCAATCAGATGAGCGCCGACCTGGCGCAGATGGACCAGGACCGCGCCCTGATTCTTGCCGGCATTTCGCACGACCTGCGCACGCCGCTGACGCGCCTGCGCATGGGCATCGAAATGGCGGCCGACGAAGGCCTGCGCGAAGGCATGACCGCCGACGTCGAGGAAATGGACAAGACCATCGGCCAGTTCCTCGACTTCGCCCGCTCGGAAGGCGGCGAACCCCTGCAGAAGGTGGATGTCGCCGCCCTGCTGGAGGAACTCGCAGCGCAATACCGGCGCCGTGGCTTCGATGTCGCCGTTACCTGCCCGCGAAGCGGAATCCCAGGTACGCAGAGCGCGCCGGCGCCGACTCTTACGAGGGCAGTTTCAGTGCGGCCGCAAGCCCTGCGCCGCGCCATCAGCAACCTGATCGACAACGCGCTGCGCCATGCCGGCAGCCAGTCACCCGTTGAACTGGTTTTGAGCGTCGGCCCGGGCGAATTCAGCATCGAGGTGCGCGACAGCGGCCCCGGAATTCCGGCCGGGGAGGTGGAGCACGTGAAACGCCCCTTCGCGCGGCTCGAAGCCGCGCGCACCAATGCTGTCGGCGCCGGACTGGGGCTGGCTATCGTCGAGCGTGTCGCGCGCTCCCACAACGGCCGTCTCGAACTGCTGCCGCGCGAGGGCGGCGGGCTGATTGCCCGGCTCGCGCTGCCTGCGTCTTCCCAAGCTCCTGCCACCAACTCATGAACGACACTTCCACACCCTTTTCCCGCATCGGCGGCGAACCGGCCGTGCGCCAACTGGTCAAGCGCTTCTACGAACTGATGGACACGCTGCCCGAGGCCTACGGCATCCGCAAACTGCACCAGACCGACTTGTCCGGCGCCGAAGAAAAACTGTTCATGTTTCTCTGCGGCTGGCTGGGCGGCCCGCAACTCTATGTCGAGAAATTCGGCCACCCCAAGCTGCGCGCGCGCCATCTGCCTTTTCCGATAGGCAGCGACGAAGCCCGGCAATGGATGTTGTGCATGCGTCAGGCAATGGCCGAAGTCATCGCCGACGAAGCCCTGCGCTCCGCACTGGACAAGTCGCTCGACGACCTCGCCTACCACATGCGGAATCGCAACGATCCGCCCGGCGGCGGCTAGAGGTCGCTGCTGGCCTGTGCCCGTCGCAAAGCCAGCGCGTGGCGATGCCGCGCCATCAGGCGCGGGTCGGTGACGACGACACCGATGGTCTCACCGATCACCATCACCACCCCCAGTACCGGCAGCACCAGCATCAGGCCGGATACGCCAGCGACGGCGCCGCCGATGAATATCATCAGCACCGTTACCAGCGGGTGCAGTTCGAGACTCTTGCCGATGGTCAGCGGCATGTACAGGAAGTCGTCAAGCAGCCGCACGCCGACGAACAGGGCAATCGCCCAATAGGCCATTCCCGGCGCATCGGGAAAGTCGGTCGCCGCCACCAGCACCACCAGCAGGCCGCCGAGGATCGAGCCGACGTAAGGCACCCAGGCCAGTACTGCGCAGATCAGCCCCAGCGCCAGCGGGCCGGGGAGGCCGAGCGCCCACAAGCCGGCGGCGAGCGTCACCGTATCGAGCACGGTGAGGTTGATCAGGCCCATGAAATAAGCGCGAGCGGTGCGATCGATCTCGTGCAGCAGATACAGGGTCTTTTCGAAAAATGCATTGGGCACTGCCGAGCTCAGGAAGCGCGCGAAGCGACGCCCGTCGCGCAGGAAGAAGAAGGCCAGAAACGGCGCCAGCATCAGCGAGGGAGCCCATGCCATGATGCCGATGGCGACCGGCTCCAGGTG
>DAIOGL010000118.1:0-3503 GCA_036745235.1 Sulfuritalea sp. | reverse complement strand
AGGGTGACCAGACTTGCCGCCGCATCGCGGCTCATGCCGCGATAGATCAGCAGCTTGACCAGCGGATACAGAAAGTAATACAGGATCAGGGCGAGCAGAAAAGGCACCACCAGCCAAAGCATCTTCTGAAAGACCAGCAGCAGCAGGCACGTCGCGGCAATGATTGCAGCCCAGACGACGGGGCCGGAACCATGATTGCCCCGCTGCGGCATCTCCGGTGAATTGCCAGCTGCACTCACGGATCGGCGCTACAGGAGATGGTGATAGGCACCCACCGCCAGCGCCATGTCGCGCATGCGGGCGCCGAGGTGGCGCGCCAGCTGGCGCGATATCTTCGACGCGATGTGGGCGTGGGTATCGAGCAGGCCGACGAAATCATCCCGGAAGAACACGATCAGCTGACAGGGCGACGCCGCCCGGGCCTGCGCCGAGCGCGGCGAATCGTCCAGCAGCGCGAGTTCGCCGAAGAATGTTCCGGCACCGAGTTGCGCAACGCGCCCGGTATCGCCCTGCCGCCGCCGGGGATGGGAAAGCGCCGGCTGATTTTCGCCGTCTTGCGCCGCGCGCGCCGCATCCCAGTGCTCATGGCGGGAAATCAGCACTTCGCCGGACGCTATGATGTAGATGGCCTGCCCCTCCTCGCCTTCGTCGAAGATCACCTCGCCCTCGAGGAAGTTGCGCTCATGCAGCAGGCCATCGACGATTTGCAGCTCGGCCGGCGTCAGGTTCACGAACAGGCTCAGCTGATGCAGGCGTTCGAGGCGCGGCGATGTCTTTCTGGGGCGAAACAGGCTGACCACGATATCGGCTCCAACTCCTACCGGACAGGATTCCTAATGACAGGATTCTAATTCAATCGGCTTCCGGCTCGGCAAGCGGAAAGATGGCCAGCGTCTTGTAGCTCGCCGCCGAGGGGTGCAGGCGGGTCTCCACCAGGGCAAACTCATTTGCCCGCCAGCGTATCGGTGTCTCCAGCCTGGGCAGCGATCCGCAGCGGGCACGGCGCGCCAGCGTGATGTGCGGCACCAGGTCGGCCCCGGAACGATGGTCGATGGTGAAGCCGGCCGCGCGCAGGTCGGCCACCAGAGACGCGGCAAGGCGGCGCAGCGGCTGCGGCACCTCGCGGCAACCCGCCCACAGGATGCCGCGCTGCGGCCAGAAGCCCAGCCGGTCGAGGCTCAGGTCGAAGGCCTCGCCGCGAATTCCGGCGGCAATCTCTCCCAGCATGGGAAGCCGGGCCGGCGTCACCGAGCCGACAAACGCCAGCGTCAGGTGCAGGGCCGCCGGGTGTATCACCCGACCGCCGCCGCGAGAGGTCAGTTCGTGGGCTAGCGCCAGCAGGTGCGAGCTCGCCTCGTGGTCGGGCCATAGCGCAAAGAACACCCGATGCGAGTGCAACTCGGTCATGGCCTATTGCCCGACGCGGACCAGGAGCGCCACGGCATGCGCCGCGATACCTTCGCCCCGGCCTTCGAAACCCAGGCGCTCGTTGGTCTTGCCCTTGACGTTCACGGCCTCCGCCGCAATGCCGAGGTCGGCCGCAATGTTTGCGCGCATCTCCGCGGCATGGGGCGCGATTCGCGGCGCCTGGGCGATGATGGTGGCATCGATGTTGCCTACCTGCCAGCCTGCCGCACGCACGGCGTCCATGGCACCGCGCAGCAGCGTGCGACTGTCGGCTCCCTCCCACTGCGAGCCGGTATCGGGAAACATGCCGCCGATGTCGCCCAATCCCGCGCCGCCGAGGATCGCGTCGGTAATCGCATGCAGCAGCGCATCGGCATCGGAATGCCCGAGCAGGCCCTGATGATGCGGAATATGCACGCCGCCCAGAATCAGCTTGCGGCCGGGCGTCAGCGCGTGCACGTCATAGCCCTGGCCGACTCGAAATGGAAGCTTCATTGCGGGGAAACCCTTTCACGACTGCTGCAAGACATGGCGATCGCCCATGGTGAACGACTCGCTCCGGCCAGGAACCTTGACTGAACCCGTGCCATTGTAAGGGCTCCCGGGCGAGGCGGTGCGGCAGACGCGCTACCGCCCCGGCGGCGCCGACCAGCGGTAGAAGGCCCGCTTTGCCAGCTCGACCGCGAACAGATAGACCACCACCATGACTCCGAGGATCAAGTAGAAGCGCGCGGGTGGCGGCACAAAACCGAAATGCGTTCCCAGCGGCGTCAGCGGCAGCAGCACCGCAATGGCCACGATCGCCAGCGAGGTTGCCGTGAGCAGGGGATGGGCGCGGCTCTTCAGGGGATTGCCGCGGGTGCGGATGACGAAGATCACCAGAACCTGGGTGCACAGCGACTCGACGAACCAGCCGGTCTGGAACAGCTTCTCGTCGGCCCGCAGGACGACCAGCATGACGTAGAAGGTCAGGAAATCGAACAGCGAACTGATCGGCCCGATGACGAGCATGTAGTTGCGGATGAAATTCAGGTCCAGCGCGCGGGGGGCGACAATCTCGCCGGTATCGACCTTGTCCAGCGGAATGGGCACTTCCGAAATGTCATAGAGAATGTTGTTGAGCAGGATCTGGGTCGGCAGCATCGGCAGGAAAGGCAGGAACAGCGCGGCACCCGCCATGCTGAACATGTTGCCGAAGTTCGAGCTGGTGCCCATCATGATGTACTTCATGATGTTGCCGAAGGTGCGGCGGCCTTCCAGAACACCCGCATGGAGGACGTGCAAGTCGTGTCGCAGGAGAATCATGTCGGCCGCTTCCTTCGCCACGTCCACGGCCGAATCCACCGACAGGCCGACGTCCGCGGCATGCAATGACGGCGCATCGTTGATGCCGTCGCCCAGATAGCCGACCACGTGGCCGCGCGCCTTGAGCGCCCTGATCACGCGCTCCTTCTGCGCCGGGTTCACCCGGCAGAAGAGGTTGGCCGCTTCGACCCGCGCCTGCAGCGCGTGATCGTCCAGTTGCGCGATCTCCTTGCCCGTCAGGACGCCTTCGACCGGGATCTTCAGTTCGGCGCATACATGCCGGGTCACCCGGTCGCTGTCCCCGGTAACGATCTTGATCGCGACACCGGCCTTCTTGAGCACGGCCAAGGCGGGGGCCGCGCTGGCCTTGGGCGGGTCGAGGAAGGCCGCAAACCCGGCGAGCACCAGCTCGGTCTCGTCGCTCACCACCGCATGCGGGTGATCCGGCGGAACCTGTCGCCAGGCAATCCCGAGGACGCGGAAGCCCTCTTCCTCCAACCCGTGGTACTGGGCCTGAATCGGCACCAGCGCGGCCTCGTCCACGGGCCGCCGGAGCTGTCCGTCTTCGGACTCGTAGCGCGTGCAGAGGCCCACGATCTCGTCCGCCGCACCCTTCACCACCAGCCATCGCTCCTTGCCGTTATCCAGCAGCACCGAAACGCAGCGACGCTCGAAATCGAAGGGGATCTCGTCGATCTTCTTCCAGCTGCCTACCTCGATGTGCTCGTGGTCGAGTATGGCTTCGTCGAGCGGGCTCTTCAGGCCGGTCTCGAAGAAGCTGTTCAGATAGG
>DAIOGL010000117.1:3619-7890 GCA_036745235.1 Sulfuritalea sp. | reverse complement strand
CATTCTCCTGTTGGCGTCGACCCCAATTGTATCGCCGTGTCGCCAGCGCCGACTTCTTGACCGATCGGCAATTTCAGTTGCGGCCGCAGCGCTCGACGCCGATAGAGCGGGCATTGGCCTCCGCCGAGACTTCGTTTTCCGAGGCAACGCGAACGGCCAGCCCGGAACCGCGTCGCCAGTCCCGGCGATCACCGTCAGCCGGCGCGGAACGCCGCGCGCCTCCGCGCCGCGTGCCGCATTCGATTGTGGGATAATCCGCGGCTCATTTGGCTCCGCGACCCGGACCATCCCGCCCCGCTGCGAGCTGCCGCAAGCCCCGCCGATCCCTACCCGTCGATCGCCAGGCCGGCAGGCGCAGATCAAAAATCAGAGTGGAGATTTTCGCGTCATGAACCAGCCCAAACAGTTTCAATCCCCGGCCTACGTCAGGCACGCCAAGCTGAGTGCCTGGGTTGCCGAAGTCGCCGCGCTCACCGAGCCCGCCGACATCGTCTGGTGTGATGGCTCGCAGGATGAGGCCGATCGCCTCTTCGCGCAGATGGTCGCGTCCGGGAGCATGATCAAGCTCAATCCGGCGAAGCGCAAGAATTCCTACCTTGCCTTGTCCGACCCGTCCGACGTCGCCCGTGTCGAAGATCGCACCTACGTCTGCACCTCGGACCCGGAGGATGCGGGTCCCAACAACAACTGGGAACACCCGGACAAGATGAAGACCACCCTGCGCGGCCTGTTCAAGGGCTGCATGCGCGGGCGCACCATGTACGTCATCCCGTTCTCGATGGGCCCCATCGGCTCGCCGATCGCCCACATCGGCGTCGAGCTTTCCGATAGTCCCTACGTGGTGGTCAACATGCGCATCATGGCGCGCATGGGTCGAGCGGTGCTCGATCAACTCGGCAGCGACGGCTTTTTCGTGCCCTGCCTGCACAGCGTCGGTCACCCGCTCGAAGCCGGCCAGGCCGACGTCAAATGGCCCTGCAACAACACCAAGTACATCTGCCACTTCCCGGAAACCCGGGAGATCTGGTCGTTCGGCTCGGGCTACGGCGGCAACGCGCTGCTGGGCAAGAAGTGCTTCGCGCTGCGCATCGCCTCGACCATGGCCCGCGACGAAGGCTGGCTGGCCGAACACATGCTGATTCTCGGCGTCGAATCGCCCGAAGGCGAGAAGAGCTATGTCGCGGCGGCCTTCCCGTCGGCCTGCGGCAAGACCAACTTCGCCATGCTGATTCCGCCGCTGGGCCTCGGCGGCTGGAAAGTGACCACGGTCGGCGACGACATCGCCTGGATCAAGCCCGGCAAGGACGGCCGCCTGTACGCGATCAATCCGGAAGCCGGCTTTTTCGGCGTAGCCCCGGGCACCAGCGAAAAGACCAATTTCAACGCGATGGCGACGCTGAAAGAGAACATCATTTTCACCAACGTCGCCCTGACCGATGACGGCGACGTCTGGTGGGAAGGCATGAGCAAGGAGCCCCCTGCGCACTGCATCGACTGGCAGGGCCAGGACTGGACGCCGCAGATCGGCAAGGAAACCGGGCGCAAGGCAGCCCACCCCAATTCGCGCTTCACTGCACCGGCCGCTCAGTGTCCGGTGATCGACTCCGAATGGGAAAACCCCGCCGGCGTGCCGATCTCGGCATTCATTTTCGGCGGCCGCAGGGCAACCACGGTGCCGCTGGTATTCGAAGCCTTCAACTGGAACTACGGCGTCTATATGGCGGCGACGCTGGGATCGGAAACCACGGCTGCGGTAATGGGCGCCCAGGGCGTCTTGCGCCGCGACCCGTTCGCGATGCTGCCTTTCTGCGGCTATCACATGGGAGACTACTTCAACCACTGGTTGCGCATCGGCCATCAGGTGGAGCATGCGCCCCGGATCTTCACGGTGAACTGGTTCCGCCAGGACAAGGACGGCAACTTCATGTGGCCGGGCTTCAGCGACAACATGCGCGTATTGAAGTGGATCGTCGGTCGTTGCGGCGGGCGGGCGGATGCAAAGCAGACGACGCTCGGCTGGATACCCCGTTTCGAGGATCTCGACTGGAGCGGCAGCGAGGAAGTCACCAAGGAACAGTTCGAGCAACTCACGGCGGTCGACGCGACTGCGTGGCGGGAGGAGTTGAAACTGCACGCCGAGTGGTTCGACAAGCTCAAGAGCCGCTTGCCGCGCTCACTGACCCTCAAGCGCGAACTGTTCGAACTGGCTCTCGTGGATTGACAGTCGGCGCTGGTGTCACGGCGAGTCACGGATCGGCCGCCCTGCGTCAGCAAGGCGGCCGATTTTTCCTGGAGAACCGAATGAACATCGCCGCCCGAATGGCGCAGATCGAACCGTTCCATGTCATGGAATTGATGTCACGCGCCCAGGCACTCGAAGCCGAAGGAAGGTCCATCATCCACATGGAGGTCGGCGAACCCGACTTTGCGACTGCCGACCCGATTCTCGAAGTCGCCCGGCGCTTTCTCTCCGGCGGACACGTTCATTACACGGCGGCCCTCGGTCTGCAGCAACTGCGGGAAGCGATCAGCGGCTGGTACCGCACGCGCTACGGTCTCGAGGTTTCGCCGGCACGAATCGTGGTCACGGCCGGCGCCTCCGGTGCGCTGCTGCTCGCCCTCGGCGTACTGGTCAATCCAGGCGACGAATGGCTGCTGCCGGATCCCGGCTATCCCTGCAACAGGCATTTCGTGCGCCTGTTCGAAGGCCGGCCGCTGTCGCTCGCCGTGGAGGAAGCGGCGAACTACCAGCCCACCGCGGACCGGGTTGACGCCTCATGGACCGCAAACACGCGGGGGCTGCTGGTGGCTTCCCCCGCCAATCCTACGGGAACCATGCTCGACCACGACACCCTCGCGGCACTGGCGGAGATCGTCGCGGCGCGAGGCGGCACTCTGCTGGTCGACGAGATCTATCACGGGCTGACCTACGGAGTGGACGCCGGGTCTGCGCTGGCGATCAGCGACGACATCTTCGTCATCAACAGCTTCTCCAAATACTTCGGCATGACCGGCTGGCGCCTGGGCTGGCTCGTCGCCCCGCAGCGCTATGTACGCGAGATCGAGAAGCTCGCGCAGAACCTCTACATCGCGCCATCGACCGTCGCCCAGCATGCCGCGCTGGCGGCCTTCCAGCCGGAGACCCTGGCCATTCTCGAGGCGCGGCGCCACGAGTTTTCCCTGCGCAGGGATTTGCTGCTGCCCGGGCTGCGCGAACTCGGGTTCAAGATCGCGGCCGAGCCACGCGGTGCGTTCTACGTGTACGCCGACTGCAGCGAACTGGCGGATGACAGCTTCGCTCTCGGCCAGAGACTGCTGACCGAGGCAGGAGTGGCGGCGACGCCGGGGCTGGATTTCGGCAACAATGCGCCGCAACGCCACATGCGCTTTGCCTACACCATCGACCGTGCCCGGATCGCGGACGGCCTCGCCCGCATGGCGGCGTTCCTGAATTCCGGAAATCGGGGAATTGGAAAATAGATAAAAGAAAGCGCGTGCTGAGCTAACAGCACGCGCTTGCTATCCACTAGGCGCCGCGATCAGTCCCGCAGGACCAAGCGCAGCGCTGCTACCGTCAGGGACGGGAACCGGTGGGAAACGGCCAGGCCGCCGCTGGATTCAGCGAGGACTTGATGCCGGGTGCAGCTGCAGTCGAAGGTGCAGCAGCGGCAGCAGGCTTCGCGGCCGGCTTAGCAGCAGCCTTCTTCGGTGCGGCCTTCTTGGCAGCCGGCTTCGCAGCCGGCTTCGCAGCAGGCTTCTTGGCAGCCGGCTTCTTCGCAGCAGGCTTCTTCGCAGCAGGCTTTTTGGCAGCCGGCTTTTTAGCAGCAGGCTTCTTCGCAGCAGCCTTCTTCGGTGCAGCCTTCTTCGCAGCAGGCTTCTTGGCAGCAACCTTCTTCGCAGCCGGCTTCTTGGCGGCGACTTTCTTCGGCGCAGCCTTCTTCGCAGCAGGCTTCTTCGCTGCCGGTTTCTTGGCAACAGCCTTCTTCGCAGCGGGCTTTGCAGCCGCCTTCTTTACAGCCGGCTTCTTGGCAGCTGGCTTCTTCGGGGCCGCAGACTTCTTAGCGGCGGGCTTAGCCGCAGCCTTCTTTGCGGCCGGCTTCTTGGCTTTCTTGGTATCAGCCATGTTGAACCTCCTTAACAAATTAACAGGAAAGAACCACCACTACTTTTTACTGCCACCCGTCTGGGCTAGCACGGATTATCCAACGCTCCGATGCAATCGAAAGCGACGAATTCCTCACGTTTATCCGCCTATCACTTCGTTTTGAAAC
>DAIOGL010000117.1:0-3519 GCA_036745235.1 Sulfuritalea sp. | reverse complement strand
GATCCCGATGCGCGCAAGCGCCGGCCACGCAAAATGCCGCTCAGCGCAATTGCACGCCGGGCGGAGGCCTGGAGCAGGGGAAAGAATGAACTGCCGGAGATGGAATGCAGACGAAAGCCGGTGTCCGGATCAGATGAAGACGGTTGGGCTATCCGATTGATGTCGGCAAAGTCGGCGCCCAAGGCATCTTGCATTCAGATCTCCCGTCTTTGTGTTCATGAAGCCGGTGATGATCGGGACGCTATGGCAGCGTATCGTCCCTTCTGCACAACGACCTACTATATCTAGTAGGCCATCGACGATTCCGCACTAATTGTAGTGGTTGCCTTTTTTGACTGCAAGAGTTTTCTGCGGCGGCAATGCAAATCGACGTTGCAGCTTTGCGACAGTCATCTGTGCGCACCGCGTACGCGACTCCAGTCAAAGCATGGGCCGGGGTCCGTCTTGCGCCCCGGCGCAATATCGCTGTGGCCCACCACCGCCTCCAGCGAATAGTGGCGGCGCAGCTGAGCGAGCAACCGATTGAGGGTCCGATACTGGACGCCCTCGAAGGGGGAATGGTCGCAGCCCTCGAGCTCGATGCCGATGGAGAAGTCGTTGCAGTTCTCCCGCCCCAGCCAGTTCGAAACACCGGCGTGCCATGCCCGCCGCGAGCACGGAACGAACTGGATCAGCTCGCCGTCGCGGCGGACGAGGAAGTGGGCCGACACCCGCAAGCCGTGGATCTCGCGAAAATACGGATGCGCTTCGGGATCGAGGCAATTGGTGAATAGCTGGATGATTCCCGGTCCGCCGAATTCGTCCGGCGGCAGACTGATCGCGTGGATGACGACCAGGCGCACCTTTGCATCCGCCGGCCGCTCATCGCAATTCGGCGACGGCACCCGCCGCGCTGCGGGCAGCCAGCCCGCGTCAAGCAAGGCCGCCTGTCCCTGCTTCACCTGCTTCACTCGTTCATTCCGAGCCGCGCCATGCGATAGCGCAGGGAGCGGAAGGTAACGCCGAGCAGCCTTGAAGCGGCGGTGCGATTGTTGTTCGACTGCTTGAGGGCATCAAGGATCGCCTGCCGTTCAACGTGGTCGAGATGGTCCTGCAGGGAACCGCCGGCCGCAGCGGCGGCCACACCGGGCAATTGGGCCGGCGCCAGATTCAGATCGGCCGCGTCGATGCGGTTGTCCGCCATCAAGGCCAGTGCCCGCTCCAGGACGTTTTCGAGCTCACGCACGTTGCCCGGAAAGGGATAGCTCTGCAAGGCTTCGAGAGCCGCCGCGGTCAGCGGCGGAGAGCTCAGGCCGGCATCCCGTGCCAACCGGTCCAGGATATGCCGCGCCAGCATCGGAATGTCTTCGCGGCACTCCCGCAGTGCCGGCATCCGCAGTTCGATGACATTGAGCCGGTAGAACAGATCCTGACGGAACCTTCCCTGCTCGACCAGCAGCTTCAGGTCCTGGTGCGTGGCGCACATCACCCGCACATCGACGGTCTCCTCGCTGGTGGCGCCGACCTTGCGCACCCGCTTTTCCTGGATCGCGCGCAACAGCTTGACCTGCATGGTCAGCGGCAGTTCCGCCACCTCGTCGAGAAACAGCGTGCCGCCGTCGGCGACCTGGAAGAAGCCGTCACGATCATCGCTGGCGCCGGTAAACGCACCCTTGCGGTAGCCGAAGAACTCGCTTTCCATCAGATTCTCCGGAATCGCCCCGCAGTTCACCGGGACGAACGCGCGGCTTCGCCGTGCACCCAACGTATGGATCAGCCGCGCCGCCAGTTCCTTGCCGCTCCCCGACTCGCCGGTGATATGCACCGGCGCCTGACTCCGTGCCACGCGATCGATCAGTTCGCGCACCTGCTCGATGGCCGCCGACTCGCCAAGCAGTGCGCGCATGTCACCGGTGCCGCCCATGTCGCCCGTCGGATCGGAGCTGGGCAACTCCAGCGCCGACTTGACCATGCCGCGCAACTGTTCGAGCGAGACCGGCTTGGCGATGTAATCGAATGCACC
Source organism: Sulfuritalea sp. (assembly GCA_036745235.1). Lineage (GTDB taxonomy): Bacteria > Pseudomonadota > Gammaproteobacteria > Burkholderiales > Rhodocyclaceae > Sulfuritalea. Next base: position 1,517 of record DAIOGL010000117.1, on the reverse strand, counting down.
TGCCTTGAGCGCAGATACGGCATTCTCTGCACTGCCGTGCGCAGTAATCACCGCCACCGGCAGGTCGGCCACGGTATCGGCAATATGACGGACCAGTTCCAGGCCCTCGCCGTCGGGCAGGCGCATGTCGGTCAGGCACAACTGGTAGCGTTGGCTGGCAAGCATGCGGCGCGCTTCGGCCAGGGAGCCGACGCAATCCGCCAGCAGGCCCATGCGCGCCAAGGTGAGATCGAGAAGTTCGCGGATATCCGCTTCGTCATCGACCACCAGCACGCGCTTGGCTTCGCCCCGACCCCGAGGACGACGTTCATTCTTCAGCGACATAGGACTCCTTCGGCGGAGATACGGAAATGGGCACCCGGCCGCTGATCCAGCAATTCGAGACGGGCGCCGCTCGCCTCGCACAGTTCCCGTGCAATGTAGAGGCCCAGCCCCGTACCCGCGCCGTGTGTCGTAAAAAAGGGTTCGAACACCTGGTTGCGCTGTCCTTCATCGACCCCGGGACCGTCGTCGATGATGTGCAGTTCGACGCCGTTTGCGACGGCGGCGGCCCGGGCCTCCAATCGCACCGCCCCGTCTGCTGCACTGGCATGGCGCAGCGCATTTGCCAGCAGGTTCCACAGTACACGATAGAGGTGGCCCCGGTCGAAGCGCAGCTCGACATCGCCCTCTCCAATGTGGATACGCCTTGCGGCCGAGGCGTCGTGCAATGCCAATTCTTCCAGAAAGCCGGAAAGAAACACACGCCAGCGCAGCGTTTCCGGTTGCGCGCGATCGCGGCGCCCGAGTTCCAGCACCTCGGTCACCAGCCGATTGAGGCGCCGGGTATTGTCATGAATGATCCGGGCAAGGCGCTGATGCAGCGGATCGCTGTCCTCCTCGACCAGGAGCTCCGCCGCATGGCTGATGGCGGCCAGCGGATTGCGGATCTCGTGCGCCATGTTGGCTGTCAGCCGGCCGAGCGCAGCGAGTTTCAGCTGCTGTGCCTGGGACTGTACCCGCTCCATGTCTTCCAGATAGATCAGCGCATGACCGCCGGTCTCGGCCGCCGGCAAGTAGCGCACACGCAACAGGCGCCCGCCTTCCTGGCGCAACATCTCCACCATTTCGACCGGCTGTGTGCTCCACGTCCGATACCGGTCCGCCAGACCTCCGGAAAGCGCTGTCAGGTCCGCGCCATCCGATGCAGGAACATCCAGCAACGCCTCGGCACGCGGGTTGAGCATTCGCACCCGCCCCTCGCCATCGACCACCAGCACTCCGTCCTCCATGTCGCGAATGATCCGCTCGCTGATCCGCAGTTGGTCATTGAGTTCCCGCCCGCGCTCCCGCGCCAGCGTTTCGTTGGCAACCAGTCGCCGGGCCAGCAGTTGGGCGATTATCGCCGTGCCGAAGAAGGCAATGCTGATGATTCCGGTGCGGACGAAGTCTCCAGGATCGCTTTCCACGGTCAGCGCTCGCCAGCTTTCTTCCAGCAGCATGGCCACCGAGGCCAGCGCGGCATAAAACAGCGTCAT
>DAIOGL010000116.1:3275-7966 GCA_036745235.1 Sulfuritalea sp. | reverse complement strand
ATTTCCGCCACGGTGCTGGTCGGCATGTCCAAGGCCGGCTTCGGCGGCGCGGCGGGCAGCCTCGGCGTGCCGCTGATGGCGCTGGTGGTGGCGCCGCCCTTCGCCGCCGCGGTGATGCTGCCCATCCTGCTCGCCATCGACGCCATCGGCCTGGTGGTATTTCGCGGCCGCGCCGACGCCGCCAACCTGCGCATCATCCTGCCCGGCGCAATGATCGGCATCGCGCTGGGCTGGCTCACCTTCGGCCACGTCGACGCGCGCTGGATCCGCCTCCTGATCGGCATCGAGGCGCTGCTGTTCGCCTTCGACCGCTTTCGCGCGGCGCGCAGCAGCCTCACCGCCGTGCCGTCGGCGCCGACTTTCGGGCCGGGCATTTTCTGGAGCGCGCTGTCCGGCTTCACCAGCTTCGTCTCGCATGCCGGCGGCCCGCCGATCATGCAATACCTGATGCCGCAGAACATGGACAAGATGCGCCTGGTCGGCACCACGGTGATCTACTTTTCGGTGGTGAATTTCTCCAAGCTCGGCCCCTATGCCCAGCTCGGCCTGCTCGACCTGTCCAACCTCGGCGTTTCGCTCCTGCTGGCGCCGGCGATCCCGATCGGCTACTTCGCCGGCTACCGCCTGCTCCATGCCGTCGACATGCGCGGCTTCAACCTCGTCACGGCATGGACGCTGCTGGCGGCGGGAATGAAGCTGGTCTACGACGGGCTGGCCGGATAGACCCAAAAAGCCGAGAGAAGCCGGCCGCAACCCGACCGAAACCCGGCCGGCTTCTGTCGGCGATGAAGTATGGAACGCGGATCAGCCCTTGAATCCGGCCGCCGTTTCGGCCACGCGCTTGCCGAACAGCCTGGCCGTTTCGAGATCGCCGGGAAGCATCTCCGCGGGGCTGCTGTCCGACGGCGATTGCGCCATGGCGCCGCTGAAGGAACCGACATAGTTGATGTCGTTGCGCTGCGCCGCCTTGGCGTTGCTCGGCAGCATGCCGGTGCCGACCCAGATGCCGCTGTGCTGCATGGCCAGCGTGAACAGGTAGTGCAGGGTGGACAGCTTGTCGCCGTTCATGGTGGCGCTGTTGGTGAAGCCGGCGAACAGCTTGTCCTTCCATTGCTGGCTGAACCAGGGCTTGGAAGATGCATCGGCAAACTTCTTGAACTGCCAGCTCACCATGCCCATGTAGGTCGGGCTGCCCATGATGATGGCGTCAGCCGCCTTCAGGGTCTCCCAGCCGCCTTCGGGCAGGTTGCCTTCGGCATCGATGGCGACGAGCGCAGCGCCCGCGCCTTCAGCGACCGACTGCGCCATCCGTCCCGTGTGACCATAACCGGAGTGATATACGACTGCGACTGTTGCCATTTTCATGTTCCTCGAGTGCTTGCGTTTGAGTAAAGAAATTCAGGGGGCCAGATCGAACACCAGCACCTCGGCATCCTTGCCGTGGCCCAGCTCGATCCTGTTTTCGTTTTCCAGCAGGACGGCATCGCCGGCGTCGATGCGCTGCCCATTGACCTCGATGGCGCCGCGCACCAGATGCACATAGGCCTTGCGGGCGGGGTCCAGCGCCAGTTCGGCGCGTTCGGCTCCATCGAACAGCCCGGCGTAGAGCGACGCATCGGCATGGATGGTGACCGAACCCTGCGCACCGTCGGGCGAAGCGACCAGGCGCAAGGCACCGCGCTTCTGTTCGGCCGCAACGGTCTTCTGCTCATAGCCGGGCGCAATGCCGGTCGCCTTGGGCTCGATCCAGATCTGCAGGAAATGCGTGGTCTGGTCCCTGGCATGGTTGAACTCGCTGTGCGTCACGCCGCTGCCGGCGCTCATGCGCTGCACGTCGCCGGGCGGAATGGCCACGACGTTGCCCATGCTGTCCTGGTGGGCCAGTTCGCCCGACAGCACGTAGCTGATGATTTCCATGTCGCGGTGGCTGTGCTTGCCGAACCCCGTGCCCGGTGCGATGCGGTCTTCGTTGATCACGCGCAGGTTGCCCCAGCCCATGTGGGCAGGATCGTAATAGCCGGCAAACGAGAACGAGTGGTAGCTCTTGAGCCAGCCATGGTCTGCGTAGCCGCGGTCTTGCGCTTTGCGAAGGGTAAGCATGGTCGAACTCCCAGTAGATGACGACAGGATGAATTGTAGGAAAGCCTGCTGCCCTTGAGAGCCAGCCGGTTTGATGTCATCATTCAAATTAATTGAATTCAGGGGCTCCCTATGACCGCTGCGCGCGATGTATTGACGCCCGATGCCCTGGCCATGCTGCAGACCATTGCCGCGAGCGGCAGCTTCGCCGCGGCGGCCCGCGCCGGCGGCATGGTGCCCAGCGCCCTCACCTACCGCGTGCGGCAGATGGAAGACGCGCTCGACGTGCTGCTGTTCGACCGCAGTTCGCGCCAGGCCCGCCTGACCGAAGCCGGCGCCGAACTGCTGCGCGAGGGTGCGCGCCTGCTGGCGGACATCGACGCCGTGGCCAACCGCGTCAAGCGCGTGGCCACCGGCTGGGAATCGCAGCTCACCATCGCGGTGGACAGCATCGTCAATCGCGCCACGCTGATGGAACTCTGCGAGGCGTTCTTCTCCCTGAGCCCGCCGACGCGGCTCAAGCTGCGCGACGAAACCCTTTCCGGCACGCTGGAGGCGCTGACGTCCGGCCAGGCCGATCTCGCGCTCGGCGTGATGGTGGGCGCGACCACCCTGGCCGCCCTGCATCATGAATCGCTCGGCAGCGTGCAATTTGTCTTTGCCATGGCACCCCACCACCCGCTGGCGAAAATGCCCGAGCCGCTCAGCGACGAAGTCATTCGCCGGCACCGCGCCGTGGCGGTGGCCGATACCGTGCAGCGCGGCAGCGGCATCAGCATCGGCCTGCTGCCCGGCCAGGACGTGTTCACCGTGTCGGGCATGCCGGCCAAGCTGGATGCCCAGATCCGGGGTCTGGGCGTCGGTTTCCTGCCGGGCTGCCTGGCCCAGCCTTACCTCAATTCGGGTCGCCTGGTGGCCCGGCGCGTGGAGCGGTCGGAACGGCAGATCCAGGTCAGCTACGCCTGGCGCAAGAGCGGCAGGCCGGGCGAAGGGCGGGCCCTGCAATGGTGGCTGGCACAATTGAAAAGCCCGGTCACGCGCGAGGCCCTGCTGGGCGGGCATCGCTCGGCTGCCTGCTCATCTGCCTAGAGTGTTCCCCATACCCTCTCGACCAGCGCAGGCATGACGACTCCTGCCGGCCCCGACAAGTTGAGGCTCACGCTGCCATCGAGATCGGTCGGGTTCGGATTGACCTGAATCGTGACCGCGCCGCGCCGGATCGCCAAGCTGGTCAGGCTCGCGGCCGGTTGCACCACGGACGAAGTGCCGATGCACAGGAATGCGTCGCAGGCCTCGACGGCGGCAATCGCCGCATCCCACTCCGCCTCGGGAAGCATCTCGCCGAACCACACCACGCCGGGACGCAGGCGCCCGCCGCAATGGATGCACCGCGGCGGCTCCAGATGGCGGCCGCCTTCCGGCTCGTCCGGGATACCCGGCGGGTACTCGCCCGGCCGCCGGCAGGCGAAGCAGAATGGTCTGTCCAGGCGGCCGTGCAAATGGATCACGTCACGGCTGCCGGCCCGCTCGTGCAAGTCGTCCACATTCTGGGTGACCACGGTCAATCGCGGCACCTTGCCTTGCAGGGCGGCAATCGCAAAATGGGCCGGATTGGGCTGTGCGCGCAGCACATTCGCCCGCCGCCACTCGTACCACCCCCACACCATGGCCGGATCGCGCTCGAAGGCTTCGGGAGTGGCAAGGGCTTCGGCATCGAAGTTCTCCCACAGGCCGGTCAGCGCATCGCGAAAGGTCGGGATGCCGCTTTCGGCAGAAACGCCTGCGCCCGTGAAAACAAGCACATGGCGCGCACTGCGCAGTCTCTTGAGCAGTCGTTCCGCAATTTCCACGTCGTGCTCCCTTGGCGCCGGGACAGCCCGTCCGGACATGCTGTTGTCCGGCGGTCAATTCCGGCCATGCAGCAACCCGGCATCGCAACAACCCACCACCGGAATCCCGCCGCGTAACTCACAGAATCTGTGGATAAGTATGTGGAAAAGCGGCGAGACGTTTGACCTCTGAAGCGATTGTCGCCCTTGGTCAATCCTTGATCAACACTATTCAGGAAAAGCCTGAAGGTCCGCTCGCTGTGGTGCCCTGCACAAACCCGCGAGTGCCCGTCAGAGAGCGGCTGCCGGCCCGGGTTGTCGAGGTTCCATCACTTGCCTGTCGCCGATCTGGTGAAGCTCGTGATGCACAACTCACGCTTCGTGCCATTTCATGACAGCGACATCCCTGGAATCGTAGACGTGGACCCTGTTGCGGCCGCTCTTCTTGGCCTTGTAGAGCGCCTGATCGGCCTGGCTGAGCAGCGTATCGATGTTGGTGCTGGTACCGGCCAGGGTGGCCACACCGATCGACACCGTGAAGTGGAGCGGCAAACCCTGCTCCAGGGCGATCTCTGCATCCTCGGTCAACTTGCGCAGGCGCTCGGCCGCGTCCAGGGCCTCCCGGGCATCCGTTTGCGGTAGGACGACGGCGAATTCCTCGCCGCCGATGCGGCCGATGGCATCCACTTCGCGCAAGGCATGCCGGCTCAAGTCCGCAAAGCTTCGCAAGACGAGGTCGCCGGTCTTGTGGCCGTAGGTGTCGTTGACCCTCTTGAAATGATC
>DAIOGL010000116.1:0-3175 GCA_036745235.1 Sulfuritalea sp. | reverse complement strand
GCTTTCCGACTCCGCCTCGATCATGTCGAGTCCGGCGCGGTTCATCTGCAGCAGCGTGCCGTCGGGCGCCAGCACTTTCACGCATTCGGGCTCCGTCTCGATGATGGTCTTCAGCGTCCATTCGCTTTCCGCCAGCGCAAGCTGGATGCGCTTGAGTTCCGTGATGTCCGAGACCAGGACGAAAAACCCGCGCACCTCCTTGCCGTCCTGGTCCGGGATGTAATGCGCCCAGGTATAACCGAGACTGCCGTCGGCCTTGGTCAGGGTGCGCTCGAAGCGCTGGGGTTCGCCGCGCAGGACGGCGCTGACGAAGGGTTCGTTCATGCGGAACAGTTCATCGCCCATCAGGTCCTGAATGCGGATGCCCCGCATTTGCTCCGGCGTCTTGCCGAACCATTCGAAATAGGCGGCGTTGGCGAAACCGCACCGCAAGTCGCGGGTCCAGTAGGCCACCATTCCGGGAATGTTGTCGGTCAGGGTCTTCATGAAGCGCTCGCTGGCGGCCAGCGCCTCGGCGGCCTCGGCCTCCCGCTCTGCAAACTCCACTTGCCGGCGCTGATAGACCGAAAGCCCCAGCGTCGAGCCCAGCACGATCAGGCCGAACAGCCCGCCCTGTATCTGCAGATCGCGGCTCCATGCGGCATAGACGCTTTTGAGGTCGCGTCCCACGGCGACGACCAGGGGTTTGTCCTGTCTCAGCTTTGCCGGCTGTATCGAGCGCAGGGCCATCATGCGTTCCTCGCCGGTCGCGTAGACGATGCCGGTCAGGAGGCTGGTCTCCTTGCCGCTGTCCCGGTGCCGGGTGAAGAAGGAGCCTGGCTGCGCCAGGTTCTTGCCGGCCTGGCTTTCCCGCTCGGGCACCATCAGGAACTGAACGCCGTCGCCGTGGGCGATCGCGGTCCACATGTCCGGCGCATAGAGCACGGAAGCCATCAGGGTCTTGAAATAGTCCGGGTCCAGGGTGGCGGCGATGAGCCCGGCAAACTCGCGCTTCGGTCCCGGGATGGTCCGCACCACGTTGATGCCATACACGCCGAGCGTGGTCTTGAAGGGCGCCGAAACGAAGAGCATCCCGGGATCGTGGTTCTGGCGGGCGGACTTGAAGTAGTCGCGGGACGCGAAATTGACGCCACCCAGTTCCGCCCGGCTCGATGCCAGTGCGGTGCCGTCGCGGTCCAGCACCAGCAGGGTACGGATGCCGGGCATGGCGTCGGCCAGCATCCTGAGACGATCGTCGAGGCCCGGGCCCCCCTTGCGCAGGACGGACTCCCTTCGCAGATCCGCCAGCGTTGCGCTGATCGCAATCAGGTTCTGCTCGAGGTTCTCCTGGATCACTCGCGCTTGCGTCAGCAGCCGGCCCTGCTCGCGGATCTCCGTGCGGCCTCGCTCGACGTAGAGATTGAAGCCGGTGGCTCCTCCGAGGATCAGCAGCGCAACACCGAGGATCAGCCACTGGGTGGCAAGGGAACTCCGCTTCAGGTGGTGCAGTCCGGACATGCTTGGGGTGAATCGAACAAAAGGGGACGGCTGCTGATGCAAGCATGATATCCCTTCCATGCCCTTGCGGATACGCCGCCTTTCCTTCGCTCCCTCCGGTTCGGCTTCCCTTCAGCTCGCGAACCCGGCGGTCAGCGCCGCGATCATGTGCGCCTGGTCGTGCGCGCCGGCGCTCTCCCGCGCGCTGTGCATCGCCCACATCGGCGAGCCGACATCCACACTGGCGATTCCCAGGCGAGCGGCGACGATCGGGCCGATGGTGCTGCCGCAACCCAGGTCGCTGCGATGGGCATACTGCTGGCACGGCACCCCGGCCTGCCCGCACAGGCCCATGAAGCGGGCAGCCGTTTCCGCCTGCGTGGCGTAGCGGTGGCTGGCGTTGGTCTTGATCACCGGCCCGCCATTCATCAGCACCTTGTGGTCGGGCTCGTAGGCCGCCGGGAAATTCGGTTGCCAGGCGTGCGCCATGTCGGCGCTGATGAAGAAGCTGCGCGCCAGGGCGCGAAGACTGTCCTCGCCGTCGAGCCCCGCCTGCAGGCCGATGCGGGACAGCACGTCGGTGACGAAACTGCCGCCCGCGCCGGCGGCACTCTCGCTGCCGACCTCCTCGTGATCGAACAGGGCGGCCACGCAAGTCGCCGTCGGCTGCTCCGTCGCCATCAGCGCCGCGAGCGCCGCATGGCATGACGCCAGGTTGTCCAGCTGGCTGTCGGCGATGAACTCTTCCTCCGCGCCCCACAGGCAGCCCTTCTGCACGTCATAGACCGCCAGTTCCCAGCTCAGCAGGTCCACCGCATCGCCCTGCGCGGCATCGGCCAGCAGCTTGCGCAGGCGCGCTTCTGCGTCTTCCCCTTCGCCGAGCTGGCCGAGGATCAGCGGCAGCTCGGTCTGCTTGTTGAGCTTCAGGCCCTGCTCGTTCACCTCGCGGTTCATGTGGATCGCCAGGTTGGGCAGCCGCACCAGCGGCTGCTCGAAGCGCAGCAGCCGCGTCTGCGGCCCCGCCGCCGTGCGCATCACGACGCGTCCGGCGAGGCTCAGGTCGCGGTCGGTGAAGGTGGCCAGTATCGGCCCGCCATACACCTCCACCCCGAGGCGCAGCAGGCCGTCCCCGGCCAGTGCCGCCTTCGGCTTGAGGCGCAGCCCCGGCGAGTCGGTATGGGCGCCGACGATGCGATAGCCGGTTTCCGCCAGCGGCCGGCTGCCCATCACGAAGGCGATCAGCGAGGCGCCGCCGCGCACCGTGTAGTAGCGCCCGCCCGCCGCGAGCGCCCAGCGCTCGCCTTCCTCCAGCCGGGTGAAGCCGTGCGCCAGCAGGCGCTGCTCGGCGCTCGCCACCGCATGCCACGGACTGGGGCTGGCGTCGATGAAGGCGATCAGTTCGAGGGCGGTCTTGCGGGCTTGGGCGGTCGGGGGCATGGCGGGTGAGGGAATGGACGAAAGGCTGAAGCATACAAGAGGAGTCGGCGCCGGCGCCACGGCGACCGGAGCCATCCATGGGCATCTATGCGCGCCAGCGCACGGAATGCACCCGGCCGCAGGTACAGCATGCTGCAGATACCCTCCAAGGAGTCCGCCATGAAACGATCTTCCCTGTTCGCAATTTCCGCACTCGCACTCGCATTCGCGCCCGCCGCGTGGGCCGATACCATCGCCACGATCACGCCGCACGCAAACAGGG
>DAIOGL010000115.1:0-7982 GCA_036745235.1 Sulfuritalea sp. | reverse complement strand
TTCAAGAACGGCACCGACGGCAATATCCGCATCGCGGTGGATGCGATCAAGGCCGCGGCCAGTCCCCACCACTTTCTCTCGGTGACCAAGGCCGGCCATTCCGCCATCGTGTCCACCAACGGCAACGAGGATTGCCATGTGATCCTGCGCGGCGGCAAGACGCCGAATTACGACGCCGCGGCGGTCGATGCCGCGTGCACCGAGCTGGGCAAGGCCGGCCTCGCGGCGCGCGTCATGATCGACTTTTCGCATGCCAACAGCAGCAAGCAGTTCAAGCGCCAGATCGACGTCGCGCGCGATGTCGCGGCGCAGATGGCGGCCGGCGAAGACCGCATCTTCGGTGTCATGATCGAGTCGCACCTCAAGGAAGGCCGCCAGGATCTGACGCCCGGCAAGCCGCTCGAATACGGCGTTTCGGTGACCGACGCCTGTCTCGGCTGGGACGACACCCTGGTCGCGCTGGACATCCTCGCCAATGCGGTGAAGGCTCGCCGCCTGGCATTGGCTGATCGCTAGCAGATCGCCTGCATGACCGGCCGCCTGTTCGCCGCGCTGCTGGTCCTCACGCTGGTCTTCCGCTTCTGGCTGGCGGCGGTCTTCCCGATCACCGGCGACGAGGCCTATTTCATCTGGTGGGGCTGGATGCCCGACTGGGGCTTCTACGACCATCCGCCGATGATCGGCTGGTGGCTGGCTGGGCTTCTGACGCTGGGTGACGCGGAGTGGTGGCTGCGCCTGCCGGTCATCCTGCAGCCGGCGGTGCTTGCGCTGGGCGTGTATCGGGCGCTGCCGCGACTGGTTTCAGGAGTCAGCGACGAACGCCGGCTGTGGGCGGCCGTGCTGGTGCTGCTGGCGCCGGTGAACGTCTGGAACGTGTTCATCACCACCGACACGCCGCTGATCTACTTCAGCGTGTTTTCCGGACTGGCATGGATTCGCGCCTCCCGCGACGACGCGCCGCGCTGGTACCTGGCCGCCGGCCTGCTGTTGGCGGGAGCGGTGCTGTCCAAGTATTTCGCAGCGATTCTCGGCTTTGCCTATCTGGTCGATGTGCTGCGGCGGCGCAGGTCCGGCGCCTGGGCGGGACTGGCCATCGCCTATGCCTGCACGCTGCCGGCGCTGGGCCTGATGGCGTGGTGGAACAGCGGCCACTGCTGGCCGAACTACATGTTCAACTTCGTCAATCGCCACGGCGACGCCGGCTGGTCGCTGAAGACGCCGCTGCTCTACGTCGTGACGCTGATTTATGTGCTGGGCCCGCCCGCGATGTGGCTGGCGTGGCGCAATCGCGGCTCAAGTCACCGTGGCGTCAGCGCCGACTCTCCGGTTCCGTCCGCACTGACGATTCTGGCGTGGGTGCCCTTCGTGCTCTTCGCCGGACTCTCGCTGGTCAAGCAGATCGGCCTGCACTGGCTGCTCTCCTTCGTGCCCTTTGCCCTGATCTGGCTGGCGCTGCGTCTGACGCCCGCCGTCCTGCGCCGGCTGGGCCTGTTCTTCGCCGGCTTCGCCATGCTGCACATCGCCGCGATCCTGGTCGTTTCCCGCGTGCCGCTGGAAACCTGGCAGAAGACCCGGCTCTACGACGGCATCGTCCTCAGCTTTGAACACCAGGCGCTGGCCAGGGAGCTGCAGCCGTATCGAGCGGACTGGGTGCTGGCGATGGACGGCTATTCGAATGCGGTGACGCTGGGCTACAACCTGCGCCAGTACGTCGTGGTCTTCGGCGAGGCCTCGAGCCATGCCCGGCATGATGACCTGGTCACGGATTTCCGCGCGCTGGCGGGGCGCAACTTCCTGATCCTGAGGAAGTCCGCGCCGAACCTGGACGACTACCGCAAGTATTTCCGCGAGGTCAGCGCGGACAGCTTCGAGATACGCGGCGCGCGTTTCTGGCGGGTGAAGGGCGAGGCCTTCGACTACCCGGCTTATCGCGAAGGGGTGCTGGCCGGGGTCAGGCAGAAGTACTATGCGCTGCCGGCCTGGTTGCCGCAAACTGCGTGCTATATGTGCGATCGGTATTTCCCGGGGGAAGCATGCCGCCGTTGATTCGCCTGTTGCGCCCGCACCAATGGCTGAAGAACGGCTTCGTTTTCGTCGGGCTGCTGTTCGGGCATGCCTGGAGCGACCCGGTCAAGCTCGGGCAGGCGCTGGCGGCTTTTGCCGCCTTCTGCCTGCTGGCGTCCGCCGTCTACGTGATGAACGACCTGATCGACCGCGAGCAGGACCGGTTGCATCCGCGCAAGAAAAAGCGGCCGCTGGCGGCAGGCGCGGTCAGCGTGACGGCGGCACTGGCCCTGGCGCTGGCTTGTCTTGCGGCCGGCAGCATCGTCGCCTGGCTGTGGGCCGGCTCGGCGCCGTGGATCTTTTTCGCCTATGTGGCGCTCAATGTCGCCTACAGCTTTGGCCTCAAGCACGTCGTCATCCTCGACGTCTTCATCATCGCCTCCGGCTTCATGCTGCGCATACTGGCCGGCACGCTGGGCCTCGGCATCGCGCCCTCCCAGTGGCTGCTGTTGTGCGGCCTGATGCTCACGCTGTTCCTCGGCTTCGCCAAGCGCCGCGCCGAACTCAACGCCCTGCTGGCCGACAGCGCCGGCCACCGCCGCGTTCTGGAGCACTACACGGCGCCCATGCTCGACCAGTTCATCGGCATCGCGGCGGCGGGAACGGTGATTTCCTACGCGCTCTATACGGTCAGCGCCGAAACGGTGGCGCTGCACGGGACGCGCGGCCTGATCGCGACGGTTCCCTTCGTGCTCTACGGGATGTTGCGCTACCTGTGGCGGCTGCATACCCGCGGCGGCGGCGGCGATCCGGCGCAGGAACTGCTGACCGATCCCCACCTCCTGGCGGCGACGTTGGGATGGCTGCTGCTGGTGCTTGCGCTGCTGGGCGGGGCTATAATGCCAAAGCCATGAGTTCGATCGACCACATCCCCAATGTCGAGTATCTCGGCGATGCCACGCCCTTCGTCGGCCGCATTCGCGAGATCATCGAGGTAATCCAGCTGTTCGAGGATTTCGAGGCCGACGAGTTGGAAGGGCTCGCGCGCTACATGCGCTGCTACCGCGCGCCGCTGGGCACCGAGATCATCCGCGAGGGCGACGAAGGCGACTTCATGCTGTTGCTGCTGGACGGCGCCATCGAGATCATCAAGAAAGATGTGCGCGGGCTGCCGCAGATCATGGGCAGTGCGGGTCCGGGCAAGACGCTGGGCGAAATGTCGCTGATCGATGGCGAACCGCGTTTTGCCAGTTGCGTGGCGCTCGATACCATCGAGATTGCCGTGCTGGATCGGGCAAGCCTTTCGCGCATGCTTACCGAAGAACCGCGCATCGGCATCAAGCTGATGATGGAACTGCTGATGCTGCTCAATCAGCGGCTGCGCAGCGTCAGCGCGCAACTCATGGACTGCGTGGAAGCGCGGCGTTCGCGCATTCGCTAGGCAGGCAGTCTCGCGCCTTGCGTCAGCGCGCCACCGGGAATACCGGGAAAACCTCCGGATCGTCGCCGTGCTCGAGCAGAACCGAGCGCACCCGTCCCTGCCAGCATTCGCGGAACTCGGCTGCCTCTGCCGGTGTGGCACTGTCGGACAGGCACTTCTGCATCAATTCGACGGTCTGCGGTGCGAAGGGTACGGACTGCATGCGCGCCGCGACATCCACGGCCTGACCGGTATCCACCCGGGTGAAGCGAATCTCCTCGCCGACGTCGGCGGAGAAATACAGCAGCTTGCGCCGGTCGAAACGCCCGCCGATGCCCTTGAAGCCCGTGTCATGCGTGGCACCGGTGAGCATGGCGACGACGTTGGCGATCACGCCGGTGACGCCCGACAGCAGTTCCTGGCGGAATTCGACGCGGATGCCGCCGCGCTGCGGCAGCGAATCGGGGTACAGGCTGCCCAGCGCCTTCAGCGTCATCCAGTACGCCGCGGCAACGGTCGGGCAGGAGTGGCCGGCCAACTTGACCGCATCGATGTAGCGGTACTCGATGCGGCCATTCTCGACGGCGCCGAGGAACTCGGCCAGCGGGTCATATACGGTCAGGCTGCGCACCTGGCCGTAGAAGGCCGGGGTTTGCATCGTACTGATGCTATTTCTTCTTGACGAAGTCGATCACGATGTTGCCGGGCTCGCGTGCCTTGTAGGTGATTTCCACCGCGTCGCCGTAGCGCTGGACGAGCTGGTCGAGCAGCGGCAGGGGGTCGTGGTCATTGACGAAGCGCATCGTCTCGCCGGCGCGGAGCGCGTCCAGCGAGCCGAAGATGGCCGCATGGCGAAAGCGCTTGGCGATGCCGCGGGCGTCGAAGGGATAGATTGAATCGGGGGAGAGATGAACGTGCATGGCGTGTCCTTTCGGTTGGGGTAACGCACTATGCACCTCAGGCAGCGCTTGGGAATTGATGTAAATCATTTATAAATCAAAAACTTAAAACCATACTAATAAAGTAGGTTTTTATCCGCGGCCGCCGTTACCTTCTGCGTGTCGGAAGGGAATACCGTCCCTTCGGGATATAAAGCGGAATCCCGTGTGTGCAGAGCGAGTCGGCGCCGGCTCCGGAGCCAGGCTCTCAGGCGTTCTTGCCCTTTTGCCAGAGAACATCGCCGCCGCCGGCCGCCTTGTTCAGCCAGCGGCCAAGGACAAAGAGCAGATCGGAGAGGCGATTGAGGTATTGCCGCCCCGTGTCCGATACGGCTTCCCCGGCGGCCAGTCCCACCGTGACGCGCTCGGCGCGGCGGCAGACGGTGCGCGCCAGATGGGTGAGCGCCGCGGCACGGTTCCCCCCAGGCAAAATGAATTCCTTGAGCGGTCCGAGATCGGCGTTGTAGTGGTCGATGGCGGCTTCGAGTCGCGCCGGTTGCGTCGGTTTCAGCAGCACCGCGCCGGGGATCGACATCTCCCCGCCCAGATCGAACAGGTCGTGCTGGATTCCGGTGAAGAGCGCGCGCACGTCGGTGGGAAGTTCTTCGCACAGAATCACGCCGATCAGCGAATTGAGTTCATCCACGTCGCCCATCGCGGCGACGCGCGCGGAGTTCTTCGCCGTGCGCGAACCGTCGCCGAGGCCGGTGGTGCCGGCATCGCCGGTACGGGTATAGATTTTGGAGAGTCGGTGTCCCATGGTCGCAGGTCAATATGTGATGCTGATTGAAATATAAGAAATGTATCGGTCCGGCGTCGGACCGAGCGTCTAAAATCGCTCATCTTACCGTTGCCGGCGCTGATCGATTCGTGGCGGCCGAGCGATTCACCCGTCATCACCAATGGCTCCGCCTCCAATCCTACGCCGCTTTTTTCCCTTCCTGCGCTGGTTTCCCTATTCGGCAGGATGCTTTCGGGCGGACTTCCTTGCCGGCCTTACGGTGGCCCTGGTGCTGGTGCCGCAGTCGATGGCCTACGCCCAACTCGCCGGCATGCCGGCGTACTACGGACTCTACGCCGCATTCCTGCCGGTGATGGTGGCGGCGCTTTGGGGTTCGTCGAACCAGCTTGCTACGGGACCGGTGGCCGTGGCCTCCCTGTTGACAGCCTCGTCGCTGACGCCGCTGGCAGCGCCCGGTTCCGAAGCCTTCGTGGCCTATGCAATCATGCTGGCGCTGCTGGTGGGCATCGTCCAGCTCGGCCTCGGCGTGTTCAAGCTCGGCGTCATCGTCAACTTCCTGTCCCATCCGGTCATCGTCGGCTTCACCAACGCGGCCGCCATCATCATCGGCCTGTCGCAGGTCAACAAGCTGATCGGCGTCCCGATGGGGCGCTCGGAGCATTTCATCGAGGACATCTGGGGCGTGGCCAAGCTGGTGGGCGACACGCACCTGCCAACCCTGGCCATGGGCGCGACGGCCATCGCAATCATGTGGGTAATCCGCAAGAAGGCGCCCAAGCTGCCCGGCGTGCTGATCGCGGTGGCGCTGACGACGACGGCGTCGTGGCTGATCGGCTTCGAGCTCAACGCGACCGCGACCGTCGAGCAGGTGATGGAGCCGGAAGCGAGGGCCTTGCTGACCGAGTTCGCCCGCACCGAGACCCGCATCAGGGAAATCAACGACCAGATCGCGGCCCGGACCAGCGGGCTGAAAGCTCTGCGCAAGGATCGCGGCGAGCTTTCGCACGAAATGGTGACCCTCAACTACGAGGTGGATTTGCTGCGCCTGCAGCTCAAGGACCGCGAGGACGAGAACCGTCGCCGCAACCGGGCGATCCGCAGCTTCGTCTTCGAGCGCATCGCGGCTCCCGCCGGTGAGGCGGGGCAGCTCTACGCCGAGGGCCGGGTCCCGGCCGGCAAGACCTCCGACGGCCACCGCTGGCGCATTCCGCGCGCGGCCCAGGGCAGCATGAAGCTGACCGGCGGCGGCGAGGTGGTCGGCAAGGTGCCGGAAGGCCTGCCCTCCGTCGGTGTGCCCCGGATGTCGTGGGAGATGCTCGGCAGCCTGCTCACGGCCGCCATCGTGATTTCCCTGGTGGGCTTCATGGAAGCCATTTCGATCGCCAAGGCCATCGCCGCCAAGACCAAGCAGAAGATCGATCCCAGCCAGGAACTCATCGGGCAGGGCCTGGCCAACCTCGTCGGCGCGGCGACCCAGGCCTTCCCGGTTTCCGGATCCTTCTCGCGCTCGGCGGTGAACATCAACGCCGGAGCCTTGACCGGAATGTCCTCGGTCATCACCGGCCTGTTCGTGCTGCTGACCCTGCTGTTCCTGACCCCGCTGCTCTATCACCTGCCGCAGGCAGTGCTGGCGGCGGTCATCATCATGGCCGTGATCGGCCTCATCAACGTCGCGGCGGTCAAGCACGCCTGGCAGGCCAGCCGGCACGACGGCATCGCGGCAGTCGTCACCTTCGTCGCCACACTGGCTTTTGCGCCCCATCTGGACAAGGGCATCCTGGTCGGCGCCGGCCTCGCCATCGTGCTCTATCTGTACCGGACCATGTCGCCGCGCGCGGTCATTCTCGGGCGTCACGCGGACGGAACCCTGCGCGACGCCAAACTGAACAATCTGCCGCCGTCGCAAGTCGTCACCGCGGTGCGCTTCGATGGCCGCCTGTACTTCGCCAACGTGGCCTTCTTCGAGGATGCCATTCTCGAGGCGGTCGCCAGCAATCCGCAGGCGCCCTACCTGCTGATCGTCGGCGACGGCATCAATGAACTCGACGCCTCGGGCGAGGAGGTGATCCATCACCTCGTCGACCGCCTGCGCGGCAACGGTCTCGTAGTCCTGTTCGCCGGCCTGAAGAAGCAGGTGCTGGATGTCATGAAGGCCACCGGGCTGCATGCCGTGATCGGCGAGAAGAACTTCTTCGCCACGGCGGACCGGGCCCTGGAACAAATCTACTCGCGCGAGGAGAATCTCGGCGCGGTCGATGGCTTGCGCCCGGCCTCGATGCCTGTGCCGATATCAGAGCAGCGCTTTGGCTGATCCCGGCGTGCATTCCGTTTGCATTGCACGACGATGTCTGCCGCTGGCGCGGCGGTCAGAAGCCCGGCTCCGCTGTTAGAATTGGCGATGTTCGTACCGCAAACATGACCAGTTTCTTGTCCATCGATATCCTGCTGACGGCCGCCTGCGCATGGGGGGGAATCGGGCTGCTCGGACTGTTGGCCCCGCGAAATACGCGTTTCATCAGCAAGACCCTGTTTCCGCTCGGCGCCATGGTCGGTATGCTGGTGGGATTGGTGGCACTGGATTCGCTCGGCGGCCCGGCGCAGACCGCAGTGCTGGCCATCGGCCTGCCCGATCTGCCCTTCCATCTGCGACTCGACAATCTTTCGGCATTTCCATCTTTGCCGCCGGCTATTTCAGGAAGGGCGAAGGTACCGCACCGGGGGTGCTCTGTCTCGAGTACCACGTCTTCCTCGCCAGCATGCTGGTGGTGCTGCTGGCAGACGACGCCTACGCCTTCATGGTGGCCTGGGAGACCATGGCATTGTCATCGTTCTTCCTCGTCACCACGGATCATCGCCACGACGAAATACGCCGCGCCGG
>DAIOGL010000114.1:0-8006 GCA_036745235.1 Sulfuritalea sp. | reverse complement strand
GTCGAACCTGTATCGCATCACCCAGGCTGAAGATGCGTCCGATCGCCTCGCTGCGATCTCGCGCATGGACGAGGTGTTCTTCTGCAACTCGGGCTGCGAGGCCAACGAGGCCGCGATCAAGCTCGCGCGCATGTACGGGCACCAGCAGGGCATCGAACAACCCGCCATCATCGTCATGGAGCAGGCCTTCCACGGGCGCACGCTGGCGACGCTTTCCGCCACCGGCAACCGCAAGGTGCAGGCCGGCTTCGAGCCGCTGGTCTCGGGCTTTGTGCGCGTGCCGTTCGACGACCTCGCCGCCATCGAGCAGGTCGCCGCGCGCAATCCGAACGTAGTCGCGGTGCTGTTCGAGCCGATTCAGGGCGAAGGCGGCATCAACCTTGCGCACAACGATTTCATGAAGGCGCTGCGGCAGATCTGCGATCGCAAGAACTGGCTGTTCATGGTCGACGAAGTTCAGTGCGGCATCGGCCGCACCGGAGTGTGGTTCGCCCATCAGCATGCCGGCATTCTTCCGGATGTCATGACCCTGGCGAAGGGGCTGGGTTCCGGCGTGCCGATCGGCGCCTGCCTCGCCGCAGGACGCGCCGCCGGCGTGTTCAAGCCGGGCAACCATGGCTCCACCTTCGGCGGCAATCCGCTGGCGTGCGCGGCGGCTTTGACCACGCTCGACGTGATCGAGGCGGACGGTCTCATGGCTCGCGCGGACAAGCTGGGCAAGGCGATTCGCGACGGCGTGAAGAACGGCCTGTCGGGCGTCGGCGGCTTCGTCGAAGTGCGCGGCGACGGCCTGATGATCGGCATCGAACTGGATCGTCCCTGCGGCGAGCTCGTCACTCGCGCGCTGGATGCCGGCCTGCTGATCAACGTCACCGCCGACAAGGTCGTGCGTCTGCTGCCGGCACTGACAATGAGCGATGCCGAGGGCGCGGAACTGGTTGCCGCGCTGGTGCCGCTGATCAAAGAGTTTCTCGGGGCCTGATCATGGCAGCGCCGCGGCATTTCCTGCAGTTGAAGGACCTTTCCCGCGCCGAACTCGACCATGTGTTCGAGCGCACCCGGTCGATCAAGGCGCGCTTCAAGGCCTATCAGCGCTACTGGCCCTTGCAGGACCGCACCCTGGTGATGATCTTCGAGAAGGCCAGCACGCGCACGCGCCTGTCCTTCGAGGCCGGCATGCAGCAGCTGGGCGGCTCGGCGATCTACCTGAACACGCGGGATTCGCAGCTCGGGCGCGGCGAGCCGGTGGAAGACGCGGCGCAGGTGATCTCGCGCATGAGCGACATCGTCATGATCCGCACCTTCGAGCAGGAGATCATCGAGCGTTTCGCCAGCCACTCGCGTGTGCCGGTGATCAACGGCCTGACCAACGAATACCATCCCTGCCAGATCCTCGCCGACATCTTCACCTTCATCGAGCACCGCGGTCCGATCCAGGGTCGCACCGTGGCGTGGATCGGCGATTCGAACAACGTCTGCAACACCTGGCTGCAGGCCGCCGAAGTTTTTGATTTCAACGTTCACGTCTCGACGCCGCCCGGCTACGAAGTCGAGCCGGATCGCGCCGGGCTCTACGGCACCGACCACTTCGAACAGTTCGCCGATCCGATGGATGCGGCGCGCGGGGCCGATCTGGTGACCACCGACGTGTGGACCTCGATGGGGTTCGAAGCCGAGAACGACGAGCGCATGCGCGACTTCGCCGATTGGCAGGTCGACGGCGAAATGATGCGCGCCGCAAAGCCGGAAGCCGTGTTCATGCACTGCCTGCCGGCGCATCGCGGCGAGGAAGTCGCCGCCGAGGTGATCGACGGCGCGCAAAGCGTGGTGTGGGACGAGGCGGAGAACCGGCTGCACGTGCAGAAGGCTTTGATGGAATTCCTGCTTCTGGGCAGGGTGGATGACTGAAGGAAGAGCAATGAAACAGGCAAAGAAAGCTGGCAAAGCAGAGAGCAACAAGGTTGTCCTCGCCTATTCGGGCGGGCTGGACACCTCGGTGATCCTGAAGTGGCTGCAGGACACCTACAACTGCGAGGTGGTGACCTTCACCGCCGATCTGGGGCAGGGCGAGGAACTGGAGCCGGCGCGCGCCAAGGCGCTGAAGATGGGCATCAAGCCCAAGAACATTTTCATCGACGACCTGCGCGAGGAGTTCGTCCGCGACTTCGTCTTCCCGATGTTCCGCTGCAACACCGTATATGAAGGCGAGTACCTGCTCGGCACCTCGATCGCGCGGCCGCTGATCGCCAAGCGCCTGGTCGAGATCGCCAAAAAGACCGGCGCCAATTCGATCTCCCACGGCGCCACCGGCAAGGGCAACGACCAGGTGCGCTTCGAACTGGGCGCCTATGCCCTGATGCCCAATGTCAAAGTCATCGCGCCATGGCGCGAATGGGACCTGCTGTCGCGCGAGAAGCTGATGGCCTACGCGGCGAAGCATGGCATTCCGGTGGAAATGAAGCACAAGAAGGGCGGCTCGCCCTATTCCATGGACGCCAACCTGCTGCACATTTCCTACGAAGGGCGCCATCTCGAAAATCCCGGCGCCGAGGCCGAGGAATCGATGTGGCGCTGGACCGTATCGCCCGAGAAGGCGCCGGACAAGGCCGAGTATCTGGATCTCGAATTCAAGCGCGGCGACCTGGTGTCCATCAACGGCAAGAAGATGAAGGCCCACGAGCTGCTGGCCACGCTCAACGCGCTCGGCGGCAAGCACGGCATCGGCCGCCTCGACCTGGTCGAGAACCGCTATGTCGGCATGAAGTCGCGCGGCTGCTACGAGACCCCGGGCGGCAGCATCCTGCTCAAGGCGCACCGTGCTATCGAGTCCGTCTGCCTCGACCGCGAAGAGGCGCATCTCAAGGACGACCTGATGCCGCGCTATGCCAGCCTGATCTACAACGGCTACTGGTGGAGCCCGGAACGCCGCGCCCTGCAGGCGCTGATCGACCACACCCAGCAGCACGTCAATGGCTGGGTGCGCCTCAAGCTCTACAAGGGCAACGTGATCGTCGTCAGCCGCGACTCCAAGACCGACTCGCTGTTCGACCCGACCATCGCGACTTTCGAGGACGATGCCGGCGCCTATAACCAGAAGGATGCGCACGGCTTCATCCGCCTCAATGCGCTGCGCCTGCGCATTGGCGCCAACCGGGACGAGAGCAAGGCAGGCAAGAAGAAGGGCTGAAGGGGTACCAGGAGCAAGGAAGGAAGCCGCCGATGTTCGGCATTTCCGAGGAGCAATTGACGCAGTTCGGCATGACCTTCGGCCTCGGGGCCTTCATGCTCTACATGCTGTTCATCATCGGCGAGCTGGCCTGGAAGTCGAAGGCGGGCAAGCTCGGGACCTTCATCCTGTTCTTCGTGCTGGCTTTCGGCATGGTCGGCTTCGTGGCCAAAATCATCATCCAGAAAATGTGGGGAATCTGAAATGTCGCAATTCGATAACGTCGCCGTGTTCAAGAAGGCCAATGTATATTTCGATGGCAGGTGCGTCAGTCACACCGTGCAGTTTCCCGACGGCACCAGGAAGAGCGTCGGCGTCATCATGCCGTCGACCCTGACTTTCAACACCGGCGTGCCGGAAATCATGGAGTGCGTCTCCGGCGTCTGCCGCTATCGCATCAAGGGCGAGGACTGGAAGACCAGCAGCGCCGGCCAGAGCTTCAAGGTGCCGGGCAACTCGAGCTTCGAGATCGAAGTCAGCGGCGAGCCCTATCATTACATCTGTCATTTCGCATAAGCAGGGGAGAGCGGCATGCCTTCTTTCGACATCACTTCCGAAGCAGATCTGGTGGCCCTGAAGAACGCCGTGGATGTGGCGGGCCGCCACATCGGCAATCGCTATGACTTCAAGGGCACCTCGGCGCGCGCCGAGCTGAACGAGAAGGACAAGACCATCACCATCCACGGCGATTCCGAGTTCCAGCTCGACCAGGTCAAGGACATCCTCTTCCCCGAAATGGAGAAGAAGGAACGCGAAAGCACCAAGCGGCTGGACCACGGGCCGGTGCAGGCGGTGGGCGGCAACAAGTCGAAGCAGGTGCTGACGATCAAGGTCGGCATCGAGCAGGAACTGGCGAAGAAGATCGTCAAGCTGATCAAGGACAGCAAGCTCAAGGTGCAGGCCAGCATCCAGGGCGATGCCGTGCGCGTCACCGGCGCCAAGCGCGACCTGCTGCAGGAAGTCATCGCGCTGGTGAAGAAGTCGATCACCGACTTCCCCCTCCAGTACGGCAATTTCAGGGATTAGGCCGGCGCGGCGCCGTACCGCCGGCGCCGACTTTCAATCGCGGCGCAGGCCTTCGATCCAGCGGCCGTAAAGCCGGTCCGCGACGGCGCGCATCGCCGCGATGCGCGCCTCCATCCCGGTCTGCATTTGCTCCGGTGTCTGTACCGACGCCGAGGGCGGGACCCCCTCCGCCGCCCACTGCTGGCACCAGCTGCGGATCATCGTATCCGTCATCTCGACGTGGCATTGCATGCCCAGGTGCGGGCCGCGGACGAAAGCCTCGTTGGCGCAATGGGCGCTTTGCAGGATCCGGCTGGCACCGGACGGGATGGTGAATGTCTCGCCGTGCCAGTGGAAAGCCTCGAAGCGGTCGGTGTCGCCCAGCCAGTCCTTCGCCGCATCGGTCGCGGCCACTTCGCCCCAGCCGATTTCCTTGACCGGGTTCCTGCCCACCGTGCCGCCGAAGGCCCTGGCCATGAGCTGCCCGCCGAGACAGTGGCCGATCACCGGGATGCCAAGGGCGTCCGCCTTGCGGATCAGTTCCAGCGTCCGCGGTATCCACGGCAGGTCGTCGTTTACGCTCATCGGCCCGCCCATGAAGCACAGCCCCGAAAACTCGTCGGGAGCCGGCGGCGGCGACACGCCTTCATCGACCTTGAACAGCGTCCACGGTAGGGAATGGCGGTCGAGGAATGTGGCAAAATAGCCCGGTCCCTCGCCGGGACTATGACGGAATATTGCGATCGGTTTCATGCCGGAGTCTTTAGTTAGCGCAAGCCCGAATTCTAGCGGAGGCTTGCTGTCCCTGATGCGTCGTCGATTCAGCGAAGGCTTTGTTGCGCCTCCGGTGATCGAGCCGTCGTTCACCGAGGGCAAGGATCTGACGCCGGCTGCCGTGCTGGTGCCGGTGATCATGCGCGAAAGCGGGGCGACCATGTTGCTGACCCAGCGCACCGCGCATCTGCGCGACCATGCCGGGCAGGTGAGCTTTCCCGGCGGCCGCTGCGAGGAGAGCGACGCGTCGGCCGAGGCCACCGCCCTGCGCGAGGCCGAGGAAGAAGTCGGCCTGCCGGCCTCGCAGATCGAGATCCTCGGTCGCCTGCCCGAATACCGGACCGGCACCGGTTTCGTGATCACGCCGGTCGTGGGCCTGGTGACGCCGCCCTTGAACCTGAGACTCGACGATTTCGAGGTGGCCGAAGTGTTCGAGCCGCCGCTCGAATTCCTCCTCGACAGCGCCAACCACCAGCGCCACACCATCGAAGTGCGCGGCGCCCTGCACGAATACTGGGCCATGCCCTGGCACGGCTACTACATCTGGGGTGCGACTGCAGGCATGCTGGTGACCCTGCATCGTTTTCTCTTCCATGAGGACGTGACCGCATGACCCTGATTTCCATCGTCATCGCGCTGATCCTCGAGCAGGTCCACGCGCTCTCGGTACAACGCGCCGTGCGCGAACCGCTGGCGCGGATGGCGGCCTTCCTCGAGGACAAGTTCAACGACGGGGGACGCAGTCACGGCGCCATCGCCTGGGGGCTGGGCGTCGCGCTGCCGGCCGCCCTGATGTCGGTGCTGTACGCCTCGCTGCTGTATTTCCAGCCGCTGCTGGCTTTCCTGCTGGGCATCGGCGTCCTGTACCTGACCATGGGTTTTCGCCAGTTCAGCCACTACTTCACCGACATTCACCTGGCCCTGCGGCTCGGCGAAGTCGAGCAGGCGCGCGCGCTGCTCGCGCAGTGGCGCGGGCGCGCCGGTGACCGCCTGACGGCCGGCGAGGTAGCGCGGCTCGCCATCGAGCAGGCCCTGCTCTCGTCGCATCGGCATGTGTTTGCCCCGCTGCTGTGGTTCGCGGTGCTGGGGCCCGCTGGGGCCCTGTTCTACCGCCTGGCCCACTCGCTCGACGAGTTCTGGGGCGATCGCAGCGAGCTGGAGTTCGGCGAATTCGGCCAGTTCGCGCACCAGGCGTTCGCGCTGATCGACTGGGTGCCGCTGCGCGTGACGGCGGCCGCCTTCGCCGTGGTCGGCGATTTCGAGGATGCGGTGCATTGCTGGCGCACCCAGGCCGACCGGTGGCCCGACGGCGGCTCCGGTATACTGCTTTCCAGTGGCGCAGGCGCGCTCGGTGTGCGCCTGGGGATGCCGGTACATGACGTAATTCAAGACACGGGCGACGCTAGCGATCGCCCGGAACTGGGATTGGGGGAGGACGCCGATCCCGACTTCATGCAGAGCACCATAGGCCTCGTTTGGCGCAGTCTCGTGCTCGGTTTGGCAGTGCTGGCCCTGATCTGGATTTCCGGTTGGGTTGGCAGTTGATATCTAATTAAGGAGTTTCGTAATGGCTGACAAGAGAGAAGTCGTTGTACTGAGTGCCGTTCGTGCCGCGGTAGGCACCTTCATGGGTTCGCTGTCCGGCATGGAGCCCGCCGACCTGGGCGGCCTCGTCGTCAAGGAGGCCATCGCCCGTTCCGGCGTCGATCCCAAGGCCATTACCTTCGCCACCGTCGGCAACGTGATCCCCACCGAAGTCCGTTACCCCTATGTCGCGCGCAATGCCACGATCCAGGGCGGCATGAGCATGGAGTCGGTCACCTTCGCCGTCAATCGGCTGTGCGGTTCCTCGCAGCAGGCGATCGTCAGCTCGGCGCAGGCGATTCTGCTCGGCGATGCGGACTTCGCCATCGGCGGCGGCGTCGAAGTCATGTCGCGCGGCGCCTACCTGTCGCCGGCGATGCGTTCCGGCGCGCGCATGGGCGACACCAAGATGATCGATGCCATGGTCGCCGCGCTGACCGATCCGTTCGGCGCCGGCCACATGGGCATGACCGCCGAGAACCTGGCCAAGAAGCACGGCCTGACGCGCGAAATGCAGGACGAGTTCGCCTGCGAATCGCAGCGCCGCGCCGCTGCCGCCGTCGCCGCCGGCTACTTCAAGGAACAGATCGTGCCGATCACCATCAAGACCCGCAAGGGCGACGTGGTGTTCGACACCGACGAGCACATCAAGGCCAACACCACCATGGAGTCGCTGGCCAAGATGAAGCCCGCCTTCGACAAGAACGGCACCGTCACCGCGGGCAATGCTTCCGGCATCAACGACGGCGCCGGCTTCCTGGTGCTGGCCGATGCGGCCAAGGCCGCCGCCGGCGGCCACAAGGCGATGGCCCGCCTGGTGTCCTACGGCATCGGCGGCGTGTCGCACGAAGTCATGGGCGAAGGCCCGATCCCGTCGACCCTCATCGCGCTGGCCAAGGCCGGCCTCAAGATCGCCGACATCGGCGTCGTCGAGTCCAACGAGGCCTTTGCCGCCCAGTCGCTCTCCGTGGCCAAGGTGCTCGGCCTCGATCCGAAGAAGACCAACCCGAACGGCGGCGCGATCGCCATCGGCCATCCGATCGGGGCAAGCGGCGCGGTGATCATCACCAAGGCCCTCTACGAAGCACGGCGCGTCGGCAGCAAGTACTGCCTCGCCACCATGTGCATCGGCGGCGGCCAGGGCATCACCACGATCTGGGAAATGATCTGATCGCGTTTTTCCCGCTGCACGAAGAAGCCCGGCGCTGCCGGGCTTTTTTATGTCCGCGCCGGAGGCGCGGACGGTATCCCCTAGTGGGATTATTCGGTATCCACCGGATCGCTGTAGCGCCGGCGCCGACTCTCTGCGCACCCGAGACGCAGCGCTCAGAACCCGGCCATGCGCGCCAGCGCCTTCTGCGCCTTGAAGTCGGGCAGGGCGCCCATGCCGGCCGCCATGTTGTCCCCCAGATGCTCT
>DAIOGL010000113.1:0-8014 GCA_036745235.1 Sulfuritalea sp. | reverse complement strand
TTCTCGCGCGGTGCGGCGAATCTCTACGCGCTGGTGGCGATGGATGGCCGCACGCCGCGCCCCCTGTTTCGCAGCGTGATCGCCAATGCCGGGGGCATGTCCGCCGACTTCCCCGCGAATCGCGACATCGCGGGCGGCCGCTTCGGCGCGTCGCCCTATGCGGGCACGCGGTGGTGGCTCTACTGCGGTGCCGGCGACCCCAATCCCGAGCGTGACGGCTGTCCGGCCATGCGCCGCAGTCAGCGCTGGCTGCAGGAGAAGGGGGCCAGTGCGGATCTCGTGGAAGATTCCGGCGGCGACCACGGCGGCTTCCATCGCCGCGGCCAGAACGTCGAGCGCGCGCTCGACTGGTTTCTCGGCGCACGCTGATGCTGATCCACCCCCAGTTCGACCCCATTGCCATCCAGATCGGCCCGCTGGCCGTGCGCTGGTATGGCCTCATGTACCTGGCCGGCTTCATGGCCTTCCTCTGGCTCGGCAAGCGGCGCGCGGCGGCCCAACCCTGGCATGGCATGAGCGGGCAGGACGTCGACGATCTGCTGTTCTACGGCGTGCTCGGCGTGATCCTCGGCGGCCGCCTGGGTCAGGTGCTGTTCTACGAGCCGAGCTACTATTTCTCTCATCCGCTGGAAATCCTCGCGGTATGGAAGGGCGGCATGGCATTTCATGGCGGCATGCTCGGTGTTTTCGTGGCGATGGCCCTGTGGGGCCGCAAGACCGGCAAGGCGTTCTTCCAGGTCACCGACTTCATCGCACCGCTGGTGCCGCTGGGCCTCTTCGCGGGGCGCATCGGCAATTTCATCAACGGCGAACTATGGGGCCGGGTGGCCGACCCGGCGTTGCCGTGGGCGATGATTTTCCCGCGGGTCGACAGCCTGCCGCGCCACCCGTCGCCGCTGTACCAGGCGGCCGGCGAGGGCCTGCTGCTGTTCGTCATTCTCTGGCTGTTTTCGGCGCGCCAGCGGGCGGTGGGAGCCGTGTCGGGCATGTTCATGATCGGCTACGGTGTGCTGCGCTTCGCCGCCGAATATTTCCGCGAGCCGGACTATGGCATCTTCGGATTGTCCTACACGGTCAGCATGGGGCAGTGGCTGAGCCTGCCGATGGTTCTGTTCGGACTGTGGCTGGTCCTGAGGCGCACTAACAACCCGGGCATTTGACTCAACGCGTCCGCCAGGAATAGTGGCAGGCGACGCAGCCTTCAGTCAGCTTGGGCAGCAGGGCCAAAGCTTTCTCGCGGTCGCCGCTGCTCGCTGCCTTGGCGAATTCGCTGGCGGCAACGTGGCCGTCGTTGCCGATGCCGTGCATCGCGGGCGGCATGTGCGGGCCCGGGCGCGCATTGAAGGGTTTGTCGCGGTGTTTGCCCTGGGCGGATTGTCCGAGCGAAGTTTCCGCCAGTTGACCGGCTTCCTTGACCTTGCCGGCGGCCATCAGCGTCAGGACTTCGTTGATGGCGAGCAGGTTGCCGAGCATTTCCTCGCGCAGCGATTCCTGCGCGGGAGGCGGCAGCGTCGCCAGTTGGCGATGATCCTCGGCCAGCGCGGTGCCGGCAATGAATGCGGCCATCAGGAGCAGCGATTCTGTTTTCACGTCGGACTCCTCAGCGGAACACCACGGTCTTGTTGCCGTGGACCAGTACGCGGTCTTCGAGGTGGTAGCGCAGGCCGCGCGCCAGCACGGTTTTTTCGATGTCTTTGCCGTAGCGCACCATGTCCTCGACCGAATCGGAGTGGTCGATGCGGATCACGTCCTGTTCGATGATCGGGCCCTGGTCGAGATCGGCCGTTACGTAGTGGCACGTGGCGCCGATCAGCTTGACGCCGCGCGTGTACGCCTGGTGGTAGGGCCTGGCGCCGACGAAGGAGGGCAGGAAACTGTGGTGGATGTTGAGGATGCGTCCCGGATAGGCGGCGCACAGATCGGGCGAGAGGATCTGCATGTAGCGCGCGAGCACCATGGTGTCGCCGCGTACTGCCTCGAACAGGCGCCGTACCTCGGCATAGGCGGCTGCCTTGTTGTCCGGCGTCACCGGCACATGATGGAAGGGAATTCCGTGCCATTCGACGAAGCCGCGGAAGGTGTCGTGATTCGAGATCACGCAGGCGATTTCGATGTCGAGTTCCTTCGACTGCCAACGCGCCAGCAGGTCGTACAGGCAATGCTCCTGCTGCGAGACCAGCACCACGACGCGTTTCTTCACGGCGGAATCGTTGATGCGCCAGTCGAGTTGCAGTTCGTCGGCCACGGGCTGGAAGCGGCGACGGAACTCGGCGAGCTCGAAGGGCAGCGAATCGGCCCTGACTTCGATGCGCATGAAGTAGCGGACGTCACGCATTTCCGTCGCTTCGTCGGCGTGGAAGCTCGACTCGAGAATCCAGCCCTTGTGCTCGGCGATGAAGCCGGTGACGCGTGCGATGATGCCGACCTGGTCCGGGCAGGAGGCGGTCAGCGTGTAGAAGCGCGCGCGGTGCACGCTAACAGCCTTCCCCTCGCTCCCCTTCCCGCAGAAGGGGATGACACAGGATCAGCCGCGCAGCGCGCGACTTCCGGCTCTTTGGCTTGTCCCGCCTTGAGGCGGCTCGGCGGCGGGACGTCATATCCTCGCTGAAGCCTTGTCGATCTCGCTGCGCAGTTCGGCGTAGTTCATGGTCACCGGAAACTGCGGGAACTCGTCGATCACGTTCTGCGGCGGACGGTACAGGATGCCGGCGTGGGCCGCGGCCAGCATCGCCGTGTCATTGTACGAATCGCCGGCGGCGATCACCTCGAACTTGAGCTCCCGAAAACGCCGCACCGATTCCATCTTCTGGTTCGGCATGCGCAGGTGGTAGTTCACCACGAAACCGGCAGCATCCACTTCCAGCTTGTGGCAGAACAGCACCGGCATGTTGAGCTGGGCCATCAGCGGCATGGCGAATTCGTAAAAGGTGTCGGACAGGATGATGACCTGGTAGTCGCGTCGCAGCGCGTCGAGAAAGTCCCTGGCGCCGGCCATCGGCCCCATGTCCGAAATCACCTTCTGGATGTCCGGCAGGCCGAGCTCGTGCTTCTTCAGCAGGTCCAGCCGGTACTTCATCAGCTTGTCGTAGTCCGGCTCGTCGCGTGTCGTGCGTGAGAGTTCCGGGATACCGGTGCGTTTGGAAAACTCGATCCAGATTTCCGGAACGAGCACGCCTTCGAGATCGAGGCAGACGAGTTGCACTGAAATTCTCCAAAAGTCGGCGCTGGTGGCACGGCGCCTCGCGGGCCGAATGCCGCGAAAGTGCGCGATTTTACCTATAATCCGCTAACTCGCAGTTCGCGTTGTCTCAAGGTCCCATCGCCGTGAAGCTGTTCGCTCTGGGTATCAACCATCATACGGCCCCGCTGGCAGTGCGCGAGCAGGTGGCGTTCAACCCGTTGCAGATGGGTCAGGCTCTGCACGACCTGTTGAAAGCCAAGAGCGTGCGCGAGGCAGCGATCCTGTCGACCTGCAACCGCACCGAACTGTATTGCGCGACGGAAAATCCGCAGGCTGCCGCGGACTGGTTGGCGGAGTATCACTCCTTGTCGCCGCAAAAGATTCACCCCTATCTCTACCAGCATCCGCAGCAGGATGCGGTGCGGCACATGTTCCGCGTCGCGGCCGGGCTGGATTCGATGGTCCTGGGCGAACCGCAGATCCTCGGGCAGATGAAGCAGGCGGCGCGTGCCGCCGAAGATGCCGGGACGCTGGGCACGCTGCTCGGCAAGCTGTTCCAGCGCACCTTCGCGGTAGCCAAGGAAGTGCGCTCGACCACGGCCATCGGCGCCAACACGGTTTCCATGGCGGCTGCAGCCGTGCATCTTTCAGCGCGCATTTTCGACAGCCTTGCGGAGCAGCAGGTGTTGTTCATCGGTGCCGGCGAGATGGTCGAGCTGTGTGCCGCGCATTTCGCCGCACAGAAGCCGAAGCGGCTCACCATCGCCAATCGCACGCTGGAACGCGGCGCCGACCTGGCGGCGCGTTTCGGCGGCGACGCAATGCGGCTGGACCAACTCGGCGAGCGTCTCGCGGATTACGACATCGTGGTCTCGTGCACCGCCAGTTCGCTGCCCATCATCGGCCTCGGCATGGTCGAGCGCGCCCTGAAGGCGCGCCGTCACCGCCCGATGGTGATGGTCGATCTCGCCGTACCGCGCGACATCGAGGCCGAAGTGACCCGGCTCGACGATATCTTTCTTTACACGCTCGACGACCTCGGCCAGATCGTCGAGTCCGGGCTTGAATCGCGGCAGGCGGCCGTGGTCGAGGCCGAGGCGATCATCGACGATCGCGTCTCCGGCTTTCTGCACTGGATGGAATCACGCGAGACGGTGCCGACCATCCGTGCGCTGCGCGACGCCGCCGAGCGCGCCCGGCGCCACGAAGTGGATCACGCCCTGAAGCTGTTGGCGCGCGGCGACGATCCGGCCAAAGTGCTCGACGCGCTGTCGCACGGGCTCACCAACAAGTTGCTGCACGCTCCGACTCATGCGCTGAATCAGGCGGAAGGCAACGAGCGTGCCGAAGTTTCAGCGCTTATCTCCCGCATCTATCGCCTCAATTCCGGGGAGTAGGTGCGTGCGTTCGCATCGACTGCCCGGCGCCGTCGCGGCGCGCAGATCCATCCGCCAGTGAGCCAACTGCCCCTATTCGATTTCACCGGCTGGACGCTGAACGTCCTGCGCCGGATTCTTTATCTCGTGACGCGGACCCAGGTGTTTCCGGAAACACCCGAGATGCTCAAGCTGCGGCCCGATCTGCCGGTCTG
The DNA here is from genome assembly GCA_036745235.1 of Sulfuritalea sp. Taxonomy (GTDB): domain Bacteria; phylum Pseudomonadota; class Gammaproteobacteria; order Burkholderiales; family Rhodocyclaceae; genus Sulfuritalea. The sequence goes on along the minus strand of DAIOGL010000113.1, from coordinate 3,242 downwards.
CTATGTGCTCAACGAACGCCACCTTTCCAACTTGCTCGTGCTCGATCACGAGTGTCGCGAGCTGGGTTTGCCTGCGGCCCTGCGGCCCTTGCGCGACCCCGCATTCACCGCCCGCCGGTCGGTGTTCTTCCTCGCGCGCAACGAGCGCGGGCGCCTGGTGCCGAACCCGCGCAGCGATCACTCGCAGCTGCTCAAGTCCCTGGTCAGAACCGCGGTCGCGGATCCTCGCTTCGATGTACAGCTGGTGCCGGTGACCATCCTCTGGGGACGCGAACCCGACAAGCAGGACTCGATCCTGAAGGCGCTGTTTGCCGAAACATGGCAGTCGGTGAGCACGCTGCGGCAATTGTTCGCCATCGTGATCCATGGCCGGCACACCGTGGTGCGCTTCAACGCCCCGATTTCCCTGCGCGAACTGCTGAGCGGTAAGACCGATGCGTCGCATGCGGTACGCAAGCTGGGGCGCATCCTGCGCGTGCACTTCCGGCGCCAGCGCGAGATGGCGATCGGTCCCGATCTGTCACATCGCCACACCCAGCTGCGCACCTTGCTCAACACGCCCGAGGTACGCAAGGCGATCGCCGATGAAGCGGAGAGCAAGTCGATTTCCCTGCTTGCGGCGCAACGATCGGCACGGGATTTCGCGCTCGAGATCGCGTCGGACTACACCTATTCCGTGGTGCGGGCGTTCGCCCTGTTTCTGACCTGGGTCTGGAACAAGGTCTATAACGGGGTCGAGGTACACAACTTCGAACGCGTCACCGCCGTGGCGCCCGGCCACGGCATCGTGTATGTGCCATGCCACCGCAGTCATGTCGATTACCTGCTGCTGTCCTACATCATCTTCAACCGCGGCCTGATGGTGCCGCACATCGCCGCCGGCGCCAACCTCAACCTGCCGCTGGTGGGCTCGATCCTGCGGCGCTCCGGAGCCTTCTTCCTGCGCCGCAAGATCAAGGGCGAGCCGCTGTACGCCGCGGTGTTTGTCGAATACCTGCACTTGATGATCGATCGCGGCTTTCCGATCGAGTACTTCATCGAGGGCGGCCGCAGCCGCAGCGGGCGAACGCTGGCACCGAAGGCCGGCATTCTGGCGATGACGATACAGAGCTTCGTGCGCAGCCGCGCCAGGCCACTCGTGTTCGTTCCCGTCTATATCGGTTACGAGAAATTGATGGAGGGCAGCAGCTATCTCGCCGAACTCCATGGCCGACCCAAGAAATCGGAATCTCTGACCGACCTGGTGAGCGCGGCAAGGTTGCTGAAGCGCAACTTCGGCAAGGTGCATGTGAATTTCGGCCCGCCGCTGGCGCTCGCCGAATTCCTCGATGCGCAGCACCCCGCCTGGCGGGACGAGGACTCCAATGCGCAAGCGCCGTGGCTGCGCAGCGTTGTGGACGCCACGGCCACGGTCCTGGCGCGCAGCATCAATGCCAGCGCGGTGGTCAATCCGGTGAACCTGATCGCCGTGACCCTGCTGTCGACGCCCAAGCACGCTGCCGATTTGCGCCTGCTGCAGAAGCAGATCGAGCATGCCCAATATCTGCTGACGGAAACCCCCTACGCCGAGTCGATCGTTGCCTGCGATCTGCCGGCCGGCGAGGTGGTCGATTACGTGCTCCGGCTGGACATGGCGGAGAGGCATCCGCATCCGCTGGGCGACATGATCCGGGCATCGGAGCAGCAGGCGGCGCTGCTGGCCTATTTCCGCAACAACGTGCTGCACCTGTTCGCCTTGCCCGCGCTGCTGGCCTGCCTCGTCAGCCACAATCAGGTGCTGACGCGGCAGCGCGCCAAGGAGGCGATCAAGGGCATCTACGGCCTGCTGCGCGCCGAGTTGTTCCTGCCTTGGGAGGCCGACCAGCTCGATGCGCTGATCGACCGCACGGAGGCGGCGCTGTCCCGCCGCGGCCTGATACTCGGCGACAGCCAGATCGCGATACTGCGCGCGCCGTCGCCCAACAGCGAGGCCAGTCCCGAGCTGCGGCAGTTGGGTGAGATCATCCGTCCCACGCTGGAACGGCAGTTCCTCACCCTGGCCCTGCTGCAACATCACGGCAGCGGCCGATTGACCCGCGCCGCGCTCGAAGACGCCACCCATCTGCTGGCGCAGCGGCTGGCGATGCTCTACGAATTCAATTCCGCCGAGTTCTCCGAAAAGCTCCTGTTTGCCAATGTGATTCGCAATCTGATCGATGCCGGCATCCTCAAGCTCGACGATGCCGGGCTGCTGTGCTTCGACGAGCGGATCACCTTGGCTGCGGCGCAGACCGAGCTGCTGCTGGCGGCGGACGTGCGGCACAGCATCCAGCTCATCGCCCGCGCGGCATCCGCCGCAAATTCGGGCGCAGACCCGGCCGCAGACTCCTAGACTTCCGGCAGCCGCTGACACTTCCAGATTGGTTCCATGAAAAAGAGCATCCTCGAAAAACTTGAACGCCTGAGCGAACGCCTCGATGAAATCGACGGTCTGCTCGGTGGCGAGCACGCCGCGCGCGACATGGACAGCTATCGCAAGCTCAGCCGCGAGCGCGCCGACATCGTGCCGGTGGTCGAGCTTTTTCATGCTTACCGCAGCGCCAGTGCCGACTTTTCGAGTGCGGCTGAAATGCTGGGCGATCCGGAGATGAAGGATCTGGCGTTGGCCGAGCAGGAGTCGGCGACCGCCGACATGGCAAGGCTCGAAGTCGAGCTGCAGCACGCCCTGTTGCCGAAGGATCCAAACGACGACAAGAACCTGTTTCTCGAAATCCGTGCCGGCACCGGCGGCGACGAGTCCGCACTGTTCGCCGCCGACCTGTTCCGCATGTACAGCCGCTATGCCGAGCGCCAGCGCTGGAAGGTGGAGATCGTCTCGCGCAGCGAATCCGACCTCGGCGGCTTCCGCGAAATCATCGCCCGCATCGAGGGCCAAGGCGCCTATTCCAAGCTCAAGTTCGAGTCGGGCGGGCATCGCGTGCAGAGAGTGCCGGTGACCGAAACCCAGGGCCGCATCCATACCTCGGCGTGCACGGTGGCGGTGATGCCGGAAGCCGACGAGTTGGTCGACGTCGACATCAATCCGGCAGACTTGCGCATCGACACTTTCCGCGCCTCGGGCGCCGGCGGCCAGCACATCAACAAGACCGATTCGGCGGTGCGCATCACCCACATCCCGACCGGGATCGTCGTCGAATGCCAGGATGACCGTTCGCAGCATCGCAACAAGGCGCAGGCGATGTCGGTGCTGGCGGCGCGGATCA
>DAIOGL010000112.1:0-8024 GCA_036745235.1 Sulfuritalea sp. | reverse complement strand
ATTTCCGCAGTTTTCGCGTCGGGCTCTTCGGCCTCGACAAGCTGGGAAATGTCGAGCGCACCGTCGCGACGCTCGAAGGCGTACTGGATCGCCTGGGCTGAGAGCTTCCCGGGTCAGGGCGCAGGCTGTCGGGTCGATGACAATGCCTGCCCCGACGCCCAATGAGATCGGCCGCCGCTCGCGGCTGCTGCCCGCACTCGGCTTCGTCCTCACCGGGCTGGCCGGCCGCGCGCTGATCGACAAGCTGCTCGCGCTGCGCGGCGGCGCCGAGCTCGTCGCGCACTGGGCGCAGGTCAACAGCCTGGCCGAAATGGTCGCCGGGGTCACGCTGCTCGGCGTCGGCATCGGCCTCACCGGCCGCGTCGCCGGCGTGGCGCCGTACCACCAGCGCCGACTCCTCGGCGATGCCCTGCATCTCGGCCTGATGCTCTCCGGCGCCTGCCTCGGCGTGCTCGCACTGCTGGCCCTGGCCGGTCTGCTCCCGCTGCTGCTGCCGGCGCACCTGGCGTCGCTGGTCCTGCCGGCGCTCGCCGTCGGCTGGGTCGGCGTTGCGCCCGGTCTGTTCGTCGCCTGGCTGCTCGGCCGCGCGCGGCCCGGTCGCGCCATCGTCGTCGCGGCGACGCAGTTCAGCGTACCGCTGCTCGCCTTGTGGCTCGCGCCGCCGGCGGCCGAACTGCCTGCCCTGCTCGGCGGCCAGGCGCTGTTCGGCGCCGTGGCGACGCTGCTGCTGCTCTTCGATGCGCGATCGGCGAAAGCGCCCGTGCCCGCGGGGCACGGCCTGCACCCCTTCGTCGCGGCCGGCATCGCGATCGGCATCCTCAGCCCGGCCGCGATGGCCATCGCGCGGCTGGAAATCGCGGCGTCGGCGTCGTGGGAAACGGTCGGCGCGGTGCAGGCGCTGTGGCGCACCAGCGAATGGATCACGGCCGTCGCGGCCGGCCTGCTCAACGCCTATTTCCTGCCCCGGCTGGCGGCGGCGAAGGCAGCGCCGGCCTTCGCCGCGGAACTGCGGTCCGCGGCGAAGCAGGTGCTGCGCCCCGCGCTGCTGGCGCTCTGTCTGCTGTGGCTGCTGCTGCCGCAGGTGCTGGCGCTGCTTTACCGCGAAGGCTTCCCGGTCGGCCGGCTCGACGCCTTGCCCTTCTTCGCCGGCGATGCCCTGCGCATGCTGTCGTGGATTTTTTTGTTCGGCCTCTTCGCGCGCGGCGCGGGGTGGGCGGTGACGGCCGGGGAGTTGCTGTCCCTGCCGCTGTTCGCCGCGCTGCTGGTGCTGCTGCCCGGTGCGCTCTCGCTGCCGGCGATCGGACTGGCCTGGGCGCTGGCTTATGTGGTGTACGCGGGCTTCAATTACTGGGCGTTGCGCCGGACTCAGGCGGACCGCGCTTAGGCGCTACGCCGGTCGGGTCTTTGGCGCAGGGGCGGCGCGGCCGGCTTCCAGATAGGCTTGCAGGGTGTCGCGGATATGGTGCTTGAGTATCGTCTGCGCCGGGCCCAGCTTGCCTTCGCAAATCTGCTTGACGATGGTCGCGTGGTTCGCCTGGCAGTGTTCGATCTGTTCGCTGTTGACCGGCAGGCGCCAGCGCAGCGCGTGGATCTTGTGCTCGATCAGGCGGTAGGCGTCGCGCAGATACGCATTGCTCGAACGCTGCATGATGATGTTGTGGAATTCGGCATCCAGCTCCGGCAGCGCGCGCGCGTTGCCCGCGCGCTGCGCCTCCTTCATGGTGCGCAGGTTTTCCTTCAGCGCCGCGATCAGCCCCTCGCGGTCCGCCGCCAGCGCCTCGCCGAGAGCGGCAGACTCCAGAATCTCGCGGAAGCGGCAAATCTGCACCACGTCCTCGTCGCCGACGCTGAACACGTAAGTGCCGCGCTGCGGATGGATGTCCACCAGCCCGTCCGCCTTGAGCCGCAGCAGCGCCTCGCGCACCGGGGTCTTGCTGATGCCCAGTTGCAGCGCCAGGGCGGCTTCCGAAATCTGCCCGCCCAGGTTCAGCGAACCTTCGATGATGCTCGCGCGGATGTGCTCCACCGCGATGTCGGTAAGCGATTTGGGGCGTTTGATCTTCGGCACGGCAGGCATCGTTTTGCTCTTGCTCGACATGGGTCACGACCATGATACCGCATTCGCCCAACTGATATATGATATGGTAGTCGTGTAGCGGACAACCTTCAGGGAGAATGCGGATGGCGACGGGGAAGTGTCTCTGCAGCAGGCAGGCCGCGGCAGGCCCCGGCGCCGTCGTCCCTGCGGCGCGGGTGCCGGTCGCGGTGTTCCCGGCATAGAAATGGGCGATTCCGTGGCAACCGCCGCCGCCTTGCCCCGATTTCCCCGCCTCTGGGCGGCGCTCAAATTCGTTGCGCCGCTCCTGTTTCTGCTGCTGCTGTGGGAGGTGGTGGTCAAGGCCTTCGGCGTCGAGCCGCGGATATTCCCGAGCGTCGAAGCGGTCGCCGCCGCCGGGCTCGAGACCATGCAGGACGGCACGCTGGTGCGCCACATCGGCGCCAGCCTCTGGCGCGTCGCCGTCGGCACCAGCCTCGCGATCGCCATCAGCGTCCCGCTCGGCGTCGCCATGGGCCTCAGCCCGGCCGTTTCGATTTTCCTCACGCCGCTGTTCCGCTTCTTCTCGGTCCTCGCCGGCATCGCCTGGATTCCGATCGCCACATTGTGGTTCGGCTACGGCTTCGGCGCGATCACCTTCGTCATCTTCAATGCGGTGTTCTTCGTCGTCGCCTACAACACCCTGCTCGGGGTTTCGCGGATTCCGATGGCGCTGAGGCAGGCGGCGGCATCGCTCGGCGCCGGCGGCTGGAGCATGCTGACCCAGGTGATACTTCCCGGCGCGCTGCCGAACATCGTCACCGGGGTGCGCACCGGCCTCGGCTTCGCCTGGCGCGGGCTGATCGCCGCCGAAATGATCGCCACCAATGTCGGCCTGGGCTACATGCTGTTCCTCGCGCGGGACTTCTACCGCACCGAGGTCATCGTATTCGGCATGATCGTGATCGGCATCCTGTGGCTGCTGATCGACCGGCTGCTGCTGGCGCCGCTGGAGCGGGCGACGATCGAGCGCTGGGGCATGGTGGATCGCGCATGAAATCGCTGCTGCTCAAGTCATGGAGCTTCTACGTGCGCTGGACGGCGCGCTACCCGGCGGTGCGCTCCATCGTGCCCTTCATCCCGCTGGTCGTGTTGTGGGCCGCCATTGCGGAGGCGGGCGTGTTTCCGCGCGCGTTCCTGCCCGGGCCGGTCGAGGTGGCAGAGTCGTTCGCCATGCTCGTGTACAAGGGCATCCTGCCGGAGTATCTGGAGGACAGCGTGGTGCGCCTCGTGGTCGGCGCCGCTGCCGGCGTGGCGCTGGGCATTCCGCTGGGCGTGCTGGTCGGATTGAACGCCCGCGCGCGCGAAATGCTCTGGCCCGTGCTGCTGTTCTTTCAGGCCATCGGCGACATCGCGTGGCTGCCGATCCTGCTGATCTGGTTCGGCTTCAGCCTCACCACCATGACCTTCGTCCTGGTCTACACGGTGCTTTTCCCCGTCGTCCTCAACACGGCGCTCGGCGTGCGTTCGGTACCGGAAGACCTGCGGCGCGCGGCGCGCACCCTGGGCGCCTCGCCGGCCCGCGTCGTGTGGGAAGTGATCCTGCCCGGTTCGCTGCCGAACATCATCACCGGCTTGCGCAACGGCCTCGGCTTCGGCTGGCGCGCACTGATCGCGACCGAAATCATCGTCGGCACGAGCGGCATCGGGTTTCTCATGTTCGACGCCCGGCGCGCCGGGTCGGTGGTCGAAATTCTGCTCGGCATGATCGTGCTCGGGCTTCTCTGGTACATCGTGGACGGCTGGATACTGGCGCCGATCGAGCGGGCGACCGGACAACGCTGGGGGCTGGTGACGCGCGAATGAAAAATCTTGTGATCCGCAATCTTTGCAAGACCTACTTCGATCCGTATGCGGGCACGCACGTCACCGCGGTGAGCGATGTATCGCTGACCGTTGAACAGGGCGAGTTCGTCGCCATCGTCGGGCCCTCGGGCTGCGGCAAGACGACCATTCTCAACATGGTCGCCGGCTTCCTGCCGCCCACCAGCGGCGAGATCATCCTCAATGATCGTCCCGTCAAGGGCCCCGGCCCCGAGCGCGGCGTGGTGTTTCAATCCTTCGCGCTGTTTCCCTGGAAGACCGTGCTCGAAAACGTGGCGTTCGGCCCCCGGATGCGCGGCCTGCCGAAAGCGGAGTGCGAGAAGACCGCGCGCGAGTACCTGGCGCTGGCCGGGCTGGCGGACGCCGCCGAACGCTATCCGAACGAATTGTCGGGCGGCATGCAGCAGCGCGTGGGCGTGGTGCGGGCCCTGGCCAACAACCCCGAAGTGCTGCTGATGGACGAGCCCTTCGCCAGCGTCGACGCGCAGACGCGGATGACGCTGCAGGAGGAGCTCACCCGCATCTGGCAGGAACGCCGGCCGACCATCATCTTCATCACCCACGACGTGGGGGAAGCCGTATTCCTTGCCAATCGCGTGGTCGTACTGTCCAAGGGCGCGGTGCTCAAGGAACTCGCAGTGCCCCTGCCGCGGCCGCGCGTCTGGGACGTGCTGATCGAGGACGCGGCGTTCAAGGCGCTGTCGGCCCAGGTTCTCCAGCTGGTGCGCTCGGCATGAGCGTCATGCGCGAGATATTGGGATCGACCCGCGGCCGCATCGTGCTCGGCGCGATTCTCTGCTACCTCGGGTGGCAGGGATGGCTGACGCTCGCGGCGCCGGGCAAGATCAAGGCCGGCTTCATGCCCGACGCGCAGAAAGTCAACATACTGGTAACGCTGCCGTTCCCGCCGGAGCGGTTCCACGTCATCGCTTTGCAGAAGTACGGAAGAGTCTCTGGAACGCAGGACAATTCCGTTGAAGTCCGTAGTGTCAACCAGGCGAATCTGTCCGCCGTCGCCCGTCCGTATTGGGTGACGCGGGTGGAGCCGCTATCCAATGGAGGTTAGCCATGAAGATGAAAGCGTTTAAGGCATTGTTGCTGGGCGTGACTCTGAGTGTGTCGGCGGTGGCGTTCGGGCAGACTCCGGTCAAAGTGAAGGCCGGGATGGTGGCGAGCATCGACCAGATCGGCCTGCCGATCGCGTTGGAGCGCGGCTTCTTCGAGAAGAGAGGACTCGACGTCACCATCGTGCGGCCGTATCCGACGGGGGTGGACGCGCTCAATGCGCTGCAGGCCGGCGAGAGCGACCTGGTGCAGGTGGGGGTGCCGATGATCGGCGCCGTGCTGCGCGGCATGGATCTGGTCGCGCTGGGAAACTACACCGGCAATGCGACCAAGCTCGGCTCCGACGGCACGTTTTCGGTGGTTGCCGGCGCCGGTTCGGGCATCGTCAAGGGGGACCTGAAGAGCCTGAAGGGCAAGAAGATCGCCGCCTCGTTCGGCACCATCAACCATCTCTACATTCTGGGACTCCTTGAGAAAGGCGGCCTGACGCCGAACGACGTGACGCTGGTCAACACGCCTCCGGCCGACATGACGGTCGCGCTGCTGTCGAAGGGCATCGATGCCTTCTCGGGTTGGGATCCGTGGCCGATCGTGGCGCTGAAGGACGTGCCGGGCGCCGTGGAAGTCTTCCGCGGCGGCGACGTGATTGCCGCGGTCGGGTACAACGTCGGCATGCGCGCCTGGGTGGAGAAGAACGGGGCAACGGTCGAGAAATTCCTCGCCGCGCTCTCCGAAGCCGACCAGTGGATGCGGAAAAATCCCAAGCTGGCGGCACAGGTGTCGACGCGCTGGATTCCCGGCCTGAAGCCCGACGTCGCGGAAGCCGCGATGGAGTTCAACATCCAGCAGTCCGACCGGCGGCTGTCGGCGAACAGCTATCGGGCCATGTGGAGCGCAGAGGATCGTCTCAGCCGCCTCGGCTTTCTCAAATCCACCTACGATGTGAACAAGCACTTCGAGCCAAAATACATCCTGAAGGTCATGAAGGATTCTCCGCAACTCTTCGCCGACCTGCCGGCGATTCCCGCCAGCGCCGCGATCGGTCCGGGATATGTGTTCAAGCCCTGAGTCCGAACGGATCGCCCGGAAGCGGAGGTGGCGGTGAGCCCATCCGATGCGACGGCACTGCGCGCGCGGCTGGTCGCGCAGCGCGTGGTGCCGGTGCTGCGCCTGGCCTCGGCGGACGAAACCCGCCTGGCGGTGGATTGCCTGATCGAGGCGGGTTTCGGCTGTATCGAGATCACCCTCACCACGCCCGGCGCCGTGGCACTGATCGCCGAACTGCGCGGGCGTCTGGGGCCGGAGTGCAGCGTCGGCGCCGGCACCGTGCTCGATCTGGAGAGCGCCGCCGCCTGCATCGCGGCCGGCGCGGATTTTCTCGTTGCGCCCTGCATGGTCGCGGGCATGGCGGCGAAGGCCCATGCCGCCGGACGCCTCGCGCTGATCGGCGGCTACACGCCGGGCGAAGTGCTCGCGGCCGGTCGCGAAGGGGCGGACATCGTCAAGGTCTTTCCGGCCTCGAGCGGCGGCCCGTCGCATCTTGCCGCGCTGCACGCGGTGTTCCCGCAGCTCGCGCTGTGCCCGACGGGTGGCGTGTCGCTGGCCAACATGAAGGACTACCTCGCCGCCGGCGCAGCATTCGTCGGCGTCGGCAACAACATAATCGACGTCAAGGCCTTGCGCACGGGCGATCGCCGTCAGGTGGTCGCGTACGCGCGCAGGTATCTGGAAGCATAGGTTCGCAAAGGAGCAATGAAAATGTCGCTGCAGGATATCGTCAAGGGATTCCGTGAGGTGGCGACCGCATCGGTCGCCGACGCCGTCGACAAGCTCGCCGGCAAGCGCGGCTACATGGACAGCGAGATCAAGCCGCGCATCAACGAAAGGCGCATCGCCGGCCCGGCGGTGACCGTGCTCGAAGGGCCGACCACCGAATTCCTGCCGCCGCAGCATGCGCTCGATCTGATCGATTCGGCCGCCGCCGGCAGCGTCATGGTGATCGGCATCGACGGCGAAGCGAATGTCGCCGTCTGGGGCGGCCTGATGTCCGCCGGAGCACATATCCGCGGCTTCGAGGCCGCGATCCTCGACGGCGGCGCGCGCGACATCACCGAAATCCGCCGCGACTACGACTTTCCGGTGTTCTCGCGCTCGGTCTCGCCGGGGACGACCCTGGGGCGCTTCAAGACCCTGGCGTCGAACGTTCCGGTCGTGTGCGGCGGCATCGAGGTGAATCCGGGCGACATCATCGTCGCCGACATCGACGGCGTGGTCGTGGTGCCGCAGGCGCTCGCCGCCGAGGTGCTGAAGATGGCGCAGGAAATCGACAAGCGCGAACTCGAGCAGGCAAGGCTCATCGTGGAGACGCGCTCGCTCAAGGAAGGCCTGGCCAAGTACGGCAGGATCTGATGCCTTGACGGGACGAGGGGCGACAACCATGACGCGTCCGGACATACTCGCCCTCGGCGAGCCGATGATCGAGTTCAACCAGACCCGGCCGGGCGAGCCGAATTACCTGCAGGGTTTCGGCGGCGACACGTCGAACATGATCATCGCCGCGGCACGCCAGGGCGCGCACTGCGCCTACGTCACGCGCCTCGGCGACGATGCCTTCGGGCGCATGTTCCTCGAGCTCTGGCGCGGCGAGGCGGTTGATTGCTCGGGCGCGGCGATCGACGCCGCGGCGCCGACCGGCGTGTACTTCGTCACCCACGGCGCATCCGGCCATGAGTTCAGCTACCTGCGCGCCGGTTCGGCGGCGAGCCGCATGCGGCCCGAGGATCTGCCCGGGGAACTGATTGCTTCGGCGCGCTTCGTGCACGCCTCGGGCATCAGCATGGCGATCAGTGCGTCGGCGAGCGATAGCGTGCTGGCGGCATTCGATTGCGCGCGCGGCGCGGGCGGACTCGTTTCCTTCGACGCCAATCTGCGCCTGAAGCTCTGGCCTCTGGCGCGGGCGCGCTCGCTCATCGCCACGGCGGCCTCGATGGCGGACTACTTCTTTCCGAGCATCGAGGACGCGCAGGCGCTGTCCGGCTTG
>DAIOGL010000111.1:0-8099 GCA_036745235.1 Sulfuritalea sp. | reverse complement strand
TCGTCGCAGGTCTCGCGCGTCAGGCGGCGCATGCCGGCGCCCTCCGCGCCGAGCACCCAGGCGCAGGGGCCCTTCTGGTCGATGGCGTAGAGTTCCTTGTCCGCCTCGCCGGCGGCGCCGATGACCCAGATGCCGCGCTCCTGCATTTCGCGCAGACTGCGCGCGAGGTTGGTCACCACGATGTAGGGCACGGTGTCGGCGGCGCCGCTGGCGACCTTGATCACCGTCGCGTTGAGGCCGCAGGCCTTGTCCTTCGGCGCGACCACCGCGTGCGCGCCGGCGGCGTCGGCGACGCGCAGGCAGGCGCCGAGATTGTGCGGATCGGTGACGCCGTCGAGCACCAGCAGCAGTGCCGGTTCGCTCAGCCCTTCGAGCACGTCGTCGAGTGAAACATGCTTTGCCTGGGCGGCGACCTTCGCCACCACGCCCTGGTGCTGCGTGCCGCCGGCCAGGCCGTCGAGCCGTTTCGCATCGGACAGGATCACGCGCACGCCGTGGGCCTCGGCCAGCTTCAGCAGTTCGCGCATGCGGCCGTCCTGGCGGCCCTCGGCGACGGTGATTTCCTTGACGTCGTCGGCGGCGTGGCGCAGCTTGGCGGTGATGGCATGAAAGCCGTGTATCAGTCGGGTGTCAGTCATGCTCTGCTCCACCAAGAATTCGGACTTCGCGTTGCGGGAAAGGAATGGAAATGCCGGCCTGCTTGAATTCGCGCCAGATCGCCAGATTGATGTCGGAACGCAGTTGGCCCGTGCCCAGTTCGGGATCGGCCACCCAGAAGCCGAGTTCGAGATTGATCCCCGAGTCGGCGAACTCCCTGAGCAATACCGCCGGCGCGGGCTCGGCCAGCACGCGCTCCTGCGCCTTGGCCGCGGTGGCCATGATGCTCATGGCGCGTTCCAGGTCGCTGTCGTAGCTGACCTGCACCGGCAGCGCGATGCGCACCTGCGGACTGCTGTAGGACTGGTTCTGCACCACCGAGCCGACCAGCAGTTCGTTGGGCACCAGCGCCTCGACGCCGTCCAGGGCCTTCAGCACCGTGTAGCGCGTGGTGATGCGCGTCACTTCGCCGCGGTCGGTACCGACCGCGATGATGTTGCCGATGCGTATGGAATCGTCGAGCAGGAGGATGAAACCCGAGACATAGTTGCTGGCAATCTTCTGCAGGCCGAAACCGAGGCCGACGCCTAGCGCGCCGCCGAATACCGAGAGCGTGGTGAGATCGATGCCGACCATGGGCAGGCCGATCAGCACCGCCAGCAGGATCAGCAGCGCCTTGGACAGCCGGGCCAGCACCACGCGCAGATTGTTGTCCAGCCCCTCCGCGGCATGCAGCCGCGCCTCGATCGCGCTGGACAGCCAGAGCGCGAGCAGGACGGCAACCAATACCGCGCCGAGGCCCTGCAGCATGTTCCACAGCGTCAGCTTCTGCTTGCCGGTACTGAACTTCACGGATTCCAGCACGTCGATCACCTCCGGCAGCAGGCCGGTGATGTGCAGGGCAACGACGATCCAGACCAGCGCGGCAAAGACGCGCTCGAACTGGACCAGCCACGTCGCCTCGGCGAAGCTCAGGCGCAGCACGTAGAACACCACGCGGATCACCGCCAGCGAAGACAGCAGCGGCAATGCCAGCGACAGCACGCCGACGTGAATCCATTGCTCCGCCAACGGACGTGCCAGCAGCACCAGAACCAGCGCCAGCAGCGGAAAGGCGACGCGCTTCAGTCCGCCGCGGCCGAGCTCCCAGGCCCGCCCGCCGCTGGCCTGGCGGCCGGGAATCAGGCGCTCGCCCAGCTTGGCCAGCAGCAGGCAGACGGCGACGGCCAGCAGCTGCCAGACCAGATCCGGCTGGTGCAGATCGGAGAAGACTTCCCGCCACAGGCTGGCAAGCTCTTTTTCCATCATCTCAATTCGCCCTGCTCATTTTTTCGGCCTCGTCTCGGTGGCGCTGCCAGTTGTCCAGATAGCGCCGCACCAGCGCCGGATTGTCGCGCAGGATCAGCAGATTCTCGGCATTGCGCGCCTGTGCCGACCAGGTGAAATTGTAACTGCCGGTGATGACGAATCCGTGCGCCGTCGCGGCGTCGATCAGCAGCACCTTGTTGTGCGCGACGGCATAGCGCGTTTCCAGCCAGACCGGAATGCCCTCGGCGGCGAGCCTGGGAATCAGCGAACTCTCGCCCTTGTTCACCATCTCGCGATCGGCGAGGATCTCGACCGCAACGCCGCGTGCCTGCGCGTCCTGCAGCGCCCTGGCGATCGAACGGCTGGTGAGCAGGTAGGCCTGCACATGAATGGTCTTTTTCGCCTCGCCCAGCGCGCGCACAATGGCACCCTCGGCATCGTCCCAGGGCGTGAACAGCGCTTCGACCGTGCCTGTCGCCGGCAGCGGCGTGGCGCCGGCGCCGACTGTCAGGCACAACAGGAGTGTGGCAAGCAGGCGCCTCACTTGGCGCGTTCCAGCACTGCCGCATAGAAGGCGTCGGTGCCATGTTTCTGCGGCGACAGATGCATGTCCTCGCCGCAGTCGATGACGATGCCCTGCGCCGCCAATACTTCCTGCGCCGACAGGCGATGGAAATCGCCATGCGCGGCGAGAAAGGCGTTCACGATCTCCTCGTTCTCCTCGGCCAGGATGCTGCAGGTCGCGTACACCAGCCGGCCGCCGGGCTTCAGCAGTTTCGCCGCGGCGGCAAGAATGGCGGCCTGCTTGACGACCAGCTCGTCGACGCTCTGCGGCGACTGGCGCCACTTGAGGTCGGGGTTGCGGCGCAAGGTGCCCAGCCCGGAACACGGCGCATCGACCAGCACGCGATCGACCTTGCCCTGCAGCCGCTTCACCCGCGTGTCGTTCTCGCCGGAGAGGCAGGCCGGATGCACGTTCGACAGACCGGCGCGCGCGGCGCGCGGCTTCAGCTTGGCGAGCCGCTTGTCCGATACGTCGAAGGCATAGAGACGCCCGGTGGAGCGCATCAGCGCACCGAGGATCAGCGTCTTGCCGCCGGCGCCGGCGCAGAAATCCACCACCATCTCGCTGCGCTTCGGCGCCAGCAGGTAGCCGAGCAATTGCGAGCCCTCGTCCTGCACTTCGATGCTGCCGTCGAGAAAGGCCGGATGCTTCTGCAGATAGGGCTTGGTCTTCAGGCGCAGGCCGAGCGGCGAATAGGGACAGGGCGTGGCGACGATGCCGTCGGCGGCGAGGCGCCGGATCACGCCGTCGCGCTCCGCCTTCAGCGTGTTCACGCGCAGGTCGAGCGGCGCCGGCGTGTTGAGCGCGCGCGCCAGCGCCAGCAGTTCCTCGGGCGACATGCGCGGAATTGGTACGGCCCCCGGCGCGGAAGAATCGTCCGCGCCGCCCCCCGTGGGGGCCAAGTCAATCTTGGGGCGGCCCATCGATTGACTTGTGAGGCGCTCGACCAGCCAGTCGGGAAAATCCAGTTGCTCGGCCAGCGTCAGCTCCGGTTCCGGCTGGCGCCGGATGTCCGCCAGCCATTCGGCTTCGCCGGGCAGCAGCGCGCCTTCGAGCTGGCGCTGCGACATGCCGCGCACGCGCGACAGCGACAGCAGCACGAGTTCACGCGGAGAAATGCGGCGCGCGCCAGCCGCCGGCTTAGTTACGTCACTGCGGCCGCGCTTGGGCGTCGACCCGGGCGCCAGAAAAGCCGCTTCCAGGTTTGGCCCGCAGGCGGCCAGGCGTTCCAGCAGGCGCTTTCTGCGCAGCACGGCATAGGCCGTTTCGGCGATGAAGGCGCGGTCTTTCGCGCCGCTCTTGCGCGCGCGGAAAAAAGCCGACAAGGCCGCATCGGCCGGCAGCGCAAAGGTCAATAACTGTGCGGTGGCCGCCACCGCGGCGTTCAGCAGGTCGGCGGCGAGGCCCGCCTCCGCCGCCGGCTGCTCCGCCCCATGTCCGGCGCCCGTTCGCGAGCCTTCGCGACGCGCACCGCTGCCCGCCCCCCGTGCCGTGCCGCGCGGCTTGCCGTGCTTCCTGTCGTCGCTCATGCCGCGTCTCGCTTTCCTGCAAATGGGTTGAAGGGAATGTTCATTATTGCTCCTGAATCTCGATGTCCTGCGCGACCTGGTCGAAGATCTCGCCCTTGCGGTCGGTGAAGCGGATTTTCAAGGGCAGCGCGCGCATGTCGGGCGCTATCCACAGTTCGATGGTGTCATTGCCGCTCCTGATCCTCAAGCGCGATGCGCGGCGCTGGCCCGCCGGAAGCGCCACGGCTTCCTCGCCGAGCACTTCGATGCGATAGGTTTCCAGCTTGCGCCCGGTGGCAATCGGCATCTCCAGCGTGCCGGCCTTCGGCGCCAGCAGCACCAGCTGGTAGTACATCGAGAGCATGTCCTGCGTGCCGGCGGCAATGCCGTCCTCGCGCCCGGCGTAGGCGACGACGCCGCGCGCCCAGTCGAAATTCGCCGTGTCCACACCGCCGACTCGTTCGTGGCGGAACTCGCGCGGCTTGAGGCCCGCGGCCGTAACCTCGCCTCGGCTGCTCTGCAGCACGCGCGCCGACTTGAAGAGGGCGACCAGCCCGGTGGTTTCGGCCACGCTTTGCAGCGTGTAGGTGAAGCCGTCCTGCTGCCAGGTATACGTCGTCTGACCGATCACGAAGCCTTCCTCGCCGCGCGTGATGGCGTAGCGCACGCGGCCCCTGGCCGGCAGCGCGATGCGGGCTGGGACCGGCGCCGGGGCGACAGTCGGCGCTGGCGAGACGGCGACCGGCGGCGGCGGCTCGACCGGCAGTGCCGCGGGCGGTGCACTCGACGCAGCAGGCACGGAAGGGATCGAAGGCATTGAATTTGCCGCCGTCGCCACGCGTTGCAGCCGCGGCTTGTCGGCGTGCGGCTTCGGGGCCGGCCTGGCGACCGGCGCTGCCTCCGTATGCGGTGCGGGCCTGGTCAGCACGGCGTCTATGGTCTGCGGCGCATCGGGGTCGCTGTCGCCGGGCAGAGTCCAGCCGGGACCGAGCAGCGCGGCGGCATGGATCAATGCCGAGGCGACCAGTGCCAGAGCGATTGGCATCTCAATCCGGCATCTCGAGCGCGCACTTCATTCGGTCAGGGGCGCATGCAACGCACCGCCCACCGCAATCTCGCCCGTCAATCGGGAACGCCCGGCGACCAGCTGCAGGCGGCCTTCGAGAAACCAGCGCGCGACGCGCGGGTAGAGGCGGTGCTCCTCGGCCAGGACACGGCGGCCCAGTCTCGCCTCGTCGTCGTCGGCCTGGACCGCCACGGCGGCCTGCGCGATGATCGGCCCGCCGTCGAGCGCCGGCGTCACGAAGTGCACGCTGCAGCCGTGCAGCCGCACCCCGGCCGCCAGCGCCTGGGCGTGGGTCTTGATGCCGGGGAACAGCGGCAGCAGCGAAGGATGGATGTTCAGCAGGCGGCCTTCGAAGCGGCGCACGAAATCGTCGCCGAGGATGCGCATGAAGCCGGCGAGCAGCACCAGATCGGGCGCGTGGCGCTCGATCTCGGCCGCCAGCGCGGCATCGAAATCCGCGCGCGACGCGAAGCCGCGATGATCGATCACGACAGTGGCGACGCCGCGACTCGCGGCGGAAGCGAGGCCGGGAACATCGGGGCGATTGCTGATCACCGCCGCGCAGGCGCCGGGCAGGCCGGCATCGAGCAGCGATTCCATGTTGCTGCCGCGCCCGGAAATGAGGATCACGTAGCGCTTCATCGCAGCGTCGCCACCGGAAGAAATACCGCCGTGGCCAGGCTTTGCGCAACGCGGGCAATGGTGCGATGCCCCTTGTCGGCGATCAGGGCGGAGAGCAGATCGAGATTGCCGATCATCTTGCCGAATTCGCGCTCGAAGCTGAGGTTCGCCGGCTGCGCGGCCTGCCCCGTCTCGTTGGAGAGCAGCAGCGGAAGGCCTGCGGCATCGCGCGCGTTGGCGAGCTTCCACGCCGCGATTTCAAGGTTGCGCGCGCTGTTGTACAACTTCTGCGGATCAAGTTCGTCGATCATGAAAAATTCCGTCTTTTCCTCGAATGCGGCATTCAGCATGGCGCCCATGCCGGCGATGAACACGGCCACCCGGTCGCCGGCGAAATCCTCGCGCAGGGCCAGCAGCATCGCGTCCGTGTCGCGCCGGCCGGCGCTTTCCGGCAGGCGCCAGCCCAGCCGCGGATCGAGCAGGCGGTCGAGCGCCGCCTCGATGCTGGCATGGCCGCCCTTCTTCCACTCGCGCGGATTGCGCCGGTAGAGCTTTTCGGCCAGCAGGCGCACGCTGGCGAATATTTCGCGGCGATGGAGGTCGGCGACGCGGTCGACGTCCGTCTTGCCGATCTGCTTCGGATCGAAGCTGGCCACCGAGTCGCCCACCGCCTTTGCGCCGGCACCCGGCGGGCGGTTCCTGTCGTGCGCGCAACCCGCCAGCATCAGCAAAGTGGCGACCGCCGCTGCACGACGCATGTTCAGGAAGCCTTCGGCGCCAGGTGGTGGCGCAGCCACGCCAGGGCCAGGGGTGCCACCGACAGGCCGATGGTGCCGAATATGATCAGGGTCAGATTCGATTTGACCCAGGGAATGTTGCCGAACCAGTAGCCGGCGAGGCACAGCAGGAACACCCAGAGCACGGCACCGGCCAGGTCGAACAGGAAATAGCGCAGGTAGCTCATGTTGGCGACGCCGGCGACGAAGGGCGCGAAGGTGCGCACGAAGGGCATGAAGCGCGCCACCAGCATGGTCTTGCCGCCGTGCTTCTCGTAGAACGCGTGCGTGATGTCGAAGGCCTTGCGATTGAAATAGCGGGACTTGTCGCCCCAGGCCAGGATGCGCTTGCCGGCCCAGCGGCCGATCCAGTAGTTGGTGTTGTCGCCGAGGATCGCGGCGGAGAGCAGCACCGCGATCACGATGTCGATGTCGAAGGCGCCGCCGCTGGTGGCCGCCAGCGCGCCGGCGACGAACAGCAGCGAGTCGCCGGGCAGGAAGGGCGTCACCACGAGGCCCGTCTCGCAGAACACGATGGCGAACAGGATCGCGTAAACCCAGATGCCGTACTGCGCCAGGAGCATGGCCAGGTATTTGTCCACATGCAGGACGATGTCGATGAATTGGGCGAGAAGTTCCACGGGGCGGCGCTGTCGGGGGAAAGGCGCAATTTTACCGGAAGCTATAATCCGCCCCATGGGAATCATCAAGCCGCTGCCGGACCTCCTGATCAGCCAGATCGCCGCCGGCGAGGTCGTCGAACGCCCGGCATCGGTGCTCAAGGAACTGCTCGAAAACAGCCTCGACGCCGGTGCGACAAGGATCGACGTGCAACTCGAAGAAGGCGGCGTGCGCCTGATCCGCGTCACGGATGACGGCAGCGGCATCGCTCCCGAGGATCTGCTGCTGGCGCTGGCGCGCCATGCCACGAGCAAGATCGGCAGCCTCGACGACCTCGAGCGGGTCGCCAGCTACGGCTTTCGCGGCGAGGCGCTGGCCTCCATCGCCTCCGTGGCGCGCGTCAGCATTACCAGCCGCCATGCCGCGCAGTCCCACGCCTTCCGTCTGCGCAGCGACGCAGATTCAGTGGAGCCCGCGGCGCTGGCCGGGGGCACGGTGATCGAAGTCGCCGACCTGTATTTCAACACCCCGGCACGGCGCAAGTTCCTCAAGACCGAAGCCACCGAATTTGCCCATTGCGACGAGGTCATGCGGCGCATGGCCCTGGCACGACCCGATGTCGCCTTCACCCTGAGCCACAACGGCAGCGCGAAACGCCGTCTCGCCAGCGCCGACTTTTCCAGACGGGCGCGGGAGATCATCGGCGAGGAGTTCTTCCCGCATGCGCGCCCGCTCGATGCCGTGGCCGGGCCGCTGCGGCTTTCCGGCCTCGCCGCGCTGCCGGCCTATTCGCGCTCGGGCCGCGACGAGCAATACTTTTTCGTCAATGGCCGCTTCGTCCGCGACAAGCTGCTGACCCACGCCGCGCGCCAGGCCTGGGCCGACATCCTGCACGGCCAGCGCCACCCGGCCTACGTGCTGTTCCTCGAACTCGACCCGGCCGGCGTCGATGTGAACGTGCATCCGGCCAAGACCGAGGTGCGCTTTCGCGATGCCCGCGGCATCCACCAGTTCATTTTCCACGCGCTGCAGCGCAC
>DAIOGL010000110.1:6612-8135 GCA_036745235.1 Sulfuritalea sp. | reverse complement strand
GCTTCCAGTGTCGAGGTATCGCCCTCGGGCAGGCCCAGTTCGCGCGCCTTCAGCAGCCGGCGCATGATCTTGCCGCTGCGCGTGCGCGGCAGCGAGGGCAGGAAGGCGATCTCCTTCGGCGCCACGGCGGCGCCGAGGCGCTTCCTGGCGTGGCCGAGCAGTTCCATGCGCAGCGCCTCGCTCTCTTCGAAACCCTTCTTCAGCGAAACGAAGGCCTTGACCACCTCGCCCACCACCGGGTCGGGTTTGCCGATCACGCCGGCTTCGGCCACGGCCGGGTGTTCCATCAGCGCGCTCTCGACTTCGAAGGGCCCGATCAGGTGGCCGGCCGACTTGATCACGTCGTCGGCGCGGCCGACGAACCAGAAGTAGCCGTCGGCGTCGCGCTTGGCCAGGTCGCCGGTCAGGTACCACTCGTTGCCCGGGCCGGCGAAGCACTTGCGGTAGCGTTCCTCGTTGTTCAAATAGGCGCGGAACATCGACGGCCAGCCGCGCTTCAGCGCCAGTTCGCCCTCGACGTCGGGCTCTGCGATCAATGTGGCGGTGCCGTCTTCGTGGCGGCGCATGATCGCGGCGTCGATGCCCGGCAACGGACGCCCCATCGAGCCCGGCTTGATGTCGAAGGCCGGCGTGTTGGCGATCATGATGCCGCCGGTCTCGGTCTGCCACCAGTTGTCGTGGATCGGCAGGCCCAGCACCTCCTTGCCCCAGCGCACTGCCTCGGGATTGAGCGGTTCGCCGACGCTGGCGATGAAGCGCAGCTGCGGGAAGCGGTATTTCTGCGGAATCGCCGGGCCGGCCTTCATCAGCATGCGCACCGCCGTCGGCGCGGTGTACCAGACCGTCACGCGCTCGTCCTGCAGCAGGCCGTACCAGCGCTCGGCATCGAATTCCTCGGCGTCGATGATCGAGGTCACGCCGTGCAGCAGCGGCGCGATGATGCCGTAGGAGGTGCCCGTGACCCAGCCCGGATCGGCGGTGCACCAGTAGATGTCGTCGGGATGCAGGTCCAGCGCGTAGCGGCCGGTGGCGAAATGGGTGACGACGGCGCCATGGACATGCACGGCGCCCTTCGGCGTACCCGTGGTGCCGCTGGTGAAGTGCAGCAGCGACATGTCCTCCGCACCGGTGTTGGCCACCGGGCTGGTATCGCCGGCCTCGGCCATCAGCGTGGCGAGATCGAGCGTGCCGGGAATGTCGGTGCCGCCGCCGTCCTCGGCCGCCAGCAGCACATGTTCCAGTGTCGGCATCTTGTCGCGCCACTTCGCCACCTTGCGCTCGTAGAGGAAGTCGGTGGTCACCAGCACCCGGCCTTCACCGAGATTCACGCGCGTCGCGATCGGCTCGGGGCCGAAGGCCGAGAACAGGGGCGAAACCACCACGCCGCGCTTGAGGCCGCCCAGCATCGCGATATAAAGCTCGGGAATGCGCCCGGCCAGGATGAAGATCCGTTCGCCTCGGGCGATGCCGAGCTTGTCCAGCACATTGGCGAAGCGGCTGGCGAGCACGGAGAGTTCGCCGAA
>DAIOGL010000110.1:4074-6512 GCA_036745235.1 Sulfuritalea sp. | reverse complement strand
CTCGCTTCCTTTATGCCAAATATAGCCCCTTCCGTGCGCGGGGGGAAGGCGGCCATATCGACTCCTGGATGTGCGACGACATCCGGCGCGCGCCGACAGAAGCGGTAAACTGTACAGCTTGATCGCAGCCGTTCATTCAGCCGGAGCCACCGTGACACCATCGAAAGAAGAACTCGAAGCCAAGGCAAGGCACTTCGCCAACACCGTGTTCGTAATCGGGGCGGGAGTCATCATGCTCGCCGCATCCTTGCTGCAATCCTTTGCCGTGAGCAGGTTCGGGGCAAACGGCGGGGATTATGCCTTCATCGCCGCCACCCTCTGCATCTTCGTGCTCGCCTCAAGGAGGGCGAGCTTCGCGCTGTTTGCAATCGAGCGGCAATGCGCAAAATACGGCCACGTGCCGCGCGAGGGTTCATCAGTCTGCAGCCGCTGCTTTCAGTCCATTGCGGACAAGAGCCAGCCGGATTGAGCGCGATTGGAACCGAGGAAAATGGCGGCGCGGACGGCGCGATGAGGGTCATGCACATCGACCACGTTCGCCGGCGCCTGCGCGGCCATGGCGCGCTGCCTTGCCACGAGGAGCGCATCCTCCGCGCGTGGACGCGGGCCTCGCCGCTCGACAGGGGCTCGGTGCCGCCGGAGGATTTTTTCCCCTTGAGCGTCCGCGCCGCCCTGCCCGGCCTGGCGACGGAACTCGGCGGCCTGGCGCGGGTGCGCTCGGAGCATATTGGCGCAGATGGTTCTGCGCGGCTGCTGGTGGAACTCCGCGACGGCCAGACGGTGGAGAGCGTACTGCTTCCGCGCGACGGGCTCTGCGTCTCGACCCAGGTCGGCTGCGCGGTGGGCTGCACCTTCTGCATGACGGGCCGCGATGGCCTGTTGCGCCAACTAGGCAGCGCGGAGATCGTCGCCCAGGTAGTGCTGGCCCGCGCCCGCCGCACGGTGAAGAAGGTCGCATTCATGGGCATGGGCGAGCCGGCGCACAACATGGACAACGTGCTCGAAGCGATCGACCTGCTCGGCACCGCGGCGAACATCGCGCACAAGAACCTGGTGTTCTCGACCGTCGGCGACCGCCGCGTGTTCGAGCAACTGCCGCGTGAACGCGTCAAGCCGGCGCTGGCGCTGTCGCTGCATTCGACCCGCGCCGAACTGCGAGCACAACTCCTGCCGAGGGCGCAACGCATCGATCCGGCCGAACTGGTGGAACTGGCAGAGCATTACGCCCGCGCTACCGGCTATCCCATCCAGTACCAGTGGACGCTGCTCGAGGGCATCAACGACGGCGATGACGAACTCGCCGGCATCGTGCGGCTGCTCGCGGGCAAGTACGCGGTGATGAACTTCATCCCCTACAACGACGTGGAGGGGCTCGTTTACCGTCGCCCCTCGTGGGAGCGCGCGGCGGCGATGTCGCGGCACCTCCATCGCCACGGCATCCTCGCCAAGCTGCGCCAGTCTGCCGGTCAGGACATCGACGGCGGCTGCGGTCAGCTGCGGGCGCGCAGCATCGCGCAAGCCGCCTGAAAGTTCTCGCGGGGAAGCATCGCGCCGGCGCCGGCGTCACGCCATCAGTTTTCTTCCGCCACCATCCGGATCGCACCGCAGGGACACTCGGTGGCGCAGATGCCGCAGCCCTTGCAGTAGTCGAAATTGAACTTGAAGCGCTTGCCGGGGCCGAGCTTGATCACGGCGTTGTCGGGGCAGACGCCGTAGCAGTTGTCGCACTCGAAGCAGTTGCCGCAGGACATGCAGCGGCGCGCCTCGAACAGCGCATTGGTCTCGTCGAGCCCGCCCAGCACTTCCTCGAAGGTGGACTGGCGGCGGATGATGTCGAGCACCGGCCGCATGGTCTTCGGCGCATCCGAGTAGTACCAGGAATTCATCCGGTCGATGGTGGCGATCTCGGGCTTGGGCAGCGGGGCGTATTGCTCGCCGCGCAGCCAGGCGTCGATCGCGCGCGCGGCCTTCTTGCCGTGGCCGACGGCGACGGTGACGGTGCGTTCGTTGCCGGCCATGTCGCCGCCGGCGAAGACGCCGGGATGGCCGGTCATCATTCCGGCATCGACCTGGATCATGCCGCCTTCGACGACCAGGCCCGGCACGTTTTCGAGCAGCGAGAGGTCGGCGTCCTGGCCCAGCGCCAGCACCACCGAGTCGGCCTCGATGCGCTCGAATTCGCCGGTCGGCTGCGGAAAGCCCTTGTCGTCGAGCGCCATCTTCTCGACCATGATGTCGGACTCGCCGGCTTCCTTGATGGTCGACAGCCACTTGATCGAGATGCCTTCCTGCAGCGCCTCCTCGACCTCGAAATCGTGGGCCGGCATCTTGTCGCGGGTGCGGCGGTAGACGATGATCGCCTCTTCCGCGCCGAGGCGCTTGGCGGTGCGCGCGACGTCGATCGCGGTGTTGCCGCCGCCGTAGACCACCACCTTGCG
>DAIOGL010000110.1:0-3974 GCA_036745235.1 Sulfuritalea sp. | reverse complement strand
GGGATGCCGAAGCGCATCATGCCGCCCGCGAGCGGCCCGGCTTCGTAGATGACCGCCTTGTGGCCCATGCGGGTCAGGTGGTAGGCGGCCGATAGGCCGGCCGGGCCGGAGCCGACCACCAACACCCGCTTGCCGGTGGCTGCGGCCGGCGGCGCGAATTTCCAGCCCTGCTTGTTGGCCTCGTCGCCGAGGAAGCGCTCGACCGAATTGATGCCGACGGCGGAGTCGACGTGCTGCCGGTTGCAGCCGCCCTCGCAGGGGTGGTAGCAGACGCGGCCCATGATCGCCGGCAGCGGATTGTTCTCCACCAGCGAGCGCCAGGCGGCTTCGTAGTCGCCGGCTTCGGCGTGGAACAGCCAGCCCTGGATGTTCTCGCCGGCGGGGCAGGCGGCATTGCAGGGCGGCAGGCGGTCGACGTACTCGGGGCGGAAGGTACGCCAGGAACCGGTATGGTTGGCCAGCGAGGAGCCGGGGTCGAGGGTGATGGCGAAGGGCTTTTCCATTTCAGTGCCCTCCTTTGCGGGCCTGCAGCCCGTACTTGCGGATGTTCTTGTCGGCCAGCGCCTGGATATGTGCAATCGTTTCGATGGCGGGAGTCTTTCCGAACAGATGCGCATAGCGCTTCTGCGGCCGCAGGTAGTCTTCCACCGGCAGCGGTCGCCGTATCGCCAGCACCGACTTTATCTCTCCGTCCTCGGCCTCGAATACCGGGAAGATGCCGGTTTCCTTTGCCAGCCGCGCCATCTTGATGGTGTCGTGCGAGGGCGTGCCCCAGCCCAGCGGGCAGGGCACCAGGATGTGGATGTAGCGTGCGCCGTGGAGTTCCATGGCGCGCGTGACCTTGGCTTCGAGGTCGCGCAGGTCGGCCACCGTCGCCGTGGCGACGTAGGGAATGTTGTGCGCCATGGCGATCGCCGGCACGAACTTGCCCTGGCCGAACACGTTGCCCGGCTCGGGGCCGACGGCCATGGTGGTGGCGGTGCGCGCCGCCGGCGGTGTGGCCGAGGAGCGCTGCACGCCGGTGTTCATGTAGCCGCCATTGTCGTAGCAGATGTAGAGCACGTCGTCATTGCGCTCGAACATGCCTGACAGGCAGCCGAAGCCGATGTCGGTGGTGCCGCCGTCGCCGCCCTGGGCGACGACGCGGGTCTGCGCCTGGCCCTTGACCTTGAGCGCGGCGGCGATGCCGGTCGCCACCGCGGCCGTGTTGCCGAACAGCGAATGGATCCAGGGAATCTGCCATGAGGTTTCGGGGTAGGGCGTCGAGAACACCTCGAGGCAGCCCGTGGCGTTGGCGGCGATGACCCGGCCGTCGGCCGCCTCCATCGCGGCGTCGATGGCATAGCGCGCGCCGAGCGCCTCGCCGCAACCCTGACAGGCGCGGTGGCCGGAGTTGATCGAGTTGAAGCGCTTGGTACTGGCCTGCACGCTGCGCTCTTCGGGCGGCAGCAGGCGGTTGCCGACGGTGAAGGTGCCGGTCTGATAGAACTTTACAGGCTGGAAGCTCATGATTGACTTTTCCCCCAACCCCTTTCCCGCGGAAAGGGGTGACTTGTGTTCGGCCGCAAGATGCGCGGCCTCCATGTTGTTGACTGGCGCCCGCTTGGGGCGGCCCGGCGCAGGGCGCCCATGTCAGTAATTGCGCGCGGCGACGACGCCGACGTCGCGCAGCAGGTTCTCGGCCACCGGGCCGGAGCGGCGGTGCGCCTTCTCGCGCTCGAGCTGTTTGTTGACCATGTTCCAGTCGAGGTCGAGGAAAGTCAGCGGCTCCAGTGCCTCCTGTTCGGCCTGACGGAACAGGCCGTGCAGCGACTTCTTGGTGATGGCGCGTCCGCCCAGGCCGGCGATGACGGTGTAGCCGTGCATGTGCAGGCCCGACAGTGCCATGCGCACATTGGTGGACAGGATGCCGCCCAGCCCGACCGCCATGCTCTTTTCCAGCACCACGACGCGCTTGGCGCCCTGCAGGCTTTCGCGCACGCGCGCCAGCGGGAAGGGGCGGAACAGCGTGATGCCGAGCACGCCGATCTTGTGCCCGCCATTTTCAGGTTGGCGCATCTCGTCGATCACGTCCTTGATGGTGCCGAGCACCGAGCCCATGGCGACGATGATGGTTTCGGCATCCTCGGTGCGATAGGTGTGGGTCAGGCCGCCGCTGTCGCGGCCGAAGATCTGCCTGAACTCGGCGGCAAATTCGGGGATGCGCTCGAGCGCCTGCATCTGCTTGGCGTGGGCCAGGTAGCGCACTTCCATGAAGGCCTCGGGACCGACCATGGCGCCGATCGACACCGGTTCGCTGGGGTCGAGCACCTGGCGCGGTTCGTATTTCGGCAGGTAGGCGTCGACCTGCGCCTGGGTCGGCATGTCGACGCGCTCGTAGGCGTGGGTGAGGATGAAGCCGTCCATGCAGACCATCACCGGCAGCGACAACTCCTCGGCGAGGCGGAAGGCCTGGATGTGCAGATCGAGCGCCTCCTGATTGGTTTCGGCGAACAGTTGCAGCCAGCCCGAATCGCGTTGCGACAGCGCGTCGGAATGGTCGTTCCAGATGTTGATCGGCGCGCCGATCGAGCGGTTGGCCACCGTCATGACGATCGGCAGGCCGAGGCCCGAAGCGTTGTACACCGCCTCGGCCATGAACAGCAGGCCCTGCGAGGCCGTCGCCGTGTAGCTGCGCGCGCCGGCGGCAGAGGCGCCGATGGCCACCGACATGGCGGCGAATTCGGATTCGACGTTGATGAACTCGCAGGGGCTGAGCGAGCCGTCCTTGACCATTTCGCCCAGCGCTTCGACGATGTGGGTCTGCGGCGAAATCGGATAGGCGCAGATCACCTCCGGCCGGCACATGGCGACGGCTTCGGCAACGGCGCGCGAGCCTTCGGTCTGTTTAAGCATGCTCGGTTTCCTTTCTGCGGGCCTCGTCCATCTCGGCCCTGACGATCTCGTAGGCTTCCCTGGCGGCAGCGATGTTGCCCGCGGCGACCTTGCCGGAGAAACGTTCGCCGATCGCCTTGATCACCGACTCGAGCTGCAGCACGCCGGCCACCGCGGCAAAGCCGCCGAGCAGGGGCACATTCGGCACCGGCCGGCCGACGTGCTTGAGGGCCAGTTCCATCGCCGGCACCGTGCACAGCCGTTCATGGCGCCAGTCGCGGATCATGTCGCCAAGGCCGAGCTGGTCGAAGGTCTTGCTGGTGTTGATCAGGATGTAGCCGTCCTTCCTGAGGCCGGCGAAGACATCGACCTGGTGCAGCAGGGTCGGGTCCTGGATGATGATTGCATCGGGCTCCATGATCGGCTCGCGCAAGCGGATCTCCTTGTCGTCGATGCGGCAGAAGGCCACCACCGGCGCCCCCATCCGCTCGGAACCGAAACTGGGAAAGGCCTGGGCATGACGCCCCTCGTCGAAAGCCGCCACCGACAACATTTCGGCGGCCGTCACGACACCCTGGCCGCCGCGGCCGTGAATGCGAACCTGGAACATGATTTCTCCTTGTTCTTGTGCGGTCAAAGCATACCCCTGTCGTGCCGAATTGGCGAGGTTGCCCCCTGCCGGTCCGGTAGAATCACGGCTTTACCCGCATCCAGGCCGAGACATGAAGCACATTACCGACGACGTCCGCATCCGCGAGATCAAGGAACTCTCGCCCCCGGGGCATATCCTGCGCGAGTTTCCCACCACCGACGAGGCGGCGGAAACGACCTACCAGGCGCGCCAGGCCGTGCACCGCGTGCTGCACGGCGCCGACGGGCGCCTGGTAGTGGTGGTCGGCCCCTGCTCGATCCACGACTATGAAGCGGCGATGGAATATGCGCGCAAGCTGCGCGAGGAGGCCACGCGCTATGCCGACGACCTGCTGATCCTGATGCGGGTATATTTCGAGAAGCCGCGCACCACGGTGGGCTGGAAGGGGCTGATCAACGATCCGCGCATGGACGGCAGCTTCAGGATCAACGACGGCCTGCGCCTGGCG
>DAIOGL010000109.1:0-8138 GCA_036745235.1 Sulfuritalea sp. | reverse complement strand
AGGAAGTCGAAGAGCGACTCAAGCGCGTGGCACTGAAAAAGCTGTTTCATTCCGCTGAGTTCAACGTGATGGACGGCCTCGATACTTATATCGACGACTACTCCCTGCCCGACCCGATCGACGAGGCCACGTTGCGTTCGCTGGTCCAAGCCAAGAGTCTGCTATTCGATGATCCATCTCCCGCGGTGGCAGTGGCGACGCCTGCAGAAACCCCACCTACCGCTGATATCGCCGACGCCGCGGAAGATGCTCCAGCAGCCACGGAAGGAAGCACCAATGTCGGCTAGCCCGTCCAAATCCACCGCGCCCTGTGTGACCTGCACCTGCAACGGCAGCGTGCCGGTTGCGGCATTCGCGGCTGCCGGTTTCGTTGGCAAGGACGCGCCGGTCAAGGCCTTGTGTCGTGGCGACGTCGGCGCTTTTCGCGAGGCGGTGCGGCAGAACGGCCCCGTGGTAGTCGGCTGCACCCAGGAGGCGGCCTTCTTCAGCGAAATCGCCGATCGCCTCGACTCGCCGGCCGAACTGCGCTTTGTCAATCTACGCGAACTGGCCGGCTGGTCGCAGGAGGCGGCTGCTTCCGGACCGAAGATCGCCGCTCTGCTGGCGATGGCGACCGCCCCGGCGCCGACACCGGTGTCCAGCATCGATCTGACCTCCGGCGGGAGCCTGGTGATCGTTGGCCCGGCCGAGGTTGCGATTGACTGGGCGCAGCGCCTTGGTGACCAACTTGAGGTCAGCGTGGTGACTACCGACACCGCGGGGCTGCCGGCGCGGCGCGACTTCCCGATCCGGGAAGGACGCGAAATCCGGCTTTCCGGCCATCTCGGTGCCTTCGATCTCTCCTGGAAAGCCGCCGGACCGATCGACCTGGAACGCTGCACCGGTTGCGGCGCCTGCGTCCGCGCCTGCCCCGAGCACGCCATTACACGCGGCAGCGGAATCACTGGCGGATTCGGCCCGCATCACGAGGCGGCGCGCTGCACACCCGGCGGCGCCTGCCGCGATGCCTGCATCAGTGCCTGCGGCGATCTTGCCGCGATCGATTTTGCGCGCCTGGCGGCGCCCGCCACACTGGAGCGCTTCGACCTGGTGCTCGATCTTTCGCGTCAGCCGCTGCTGCGCTCGCCGCACCTGCCCGATGGCTACCTCGCGCCGGGGGCCGACCCGCTGGAGCAAAGCGAGGCTGCGCGCGCACTGTCCGGCCTGGTCGGCGAGTTCCAGAAGCCGCGCTATCTGGCGCACAGCGAGGTGCGCTGCGCCCATCATCGCCAGGGCAAGACCGGCTGCACGCGCTGCATCGACGTCTGCTCGACCAATGCGATCAGCAGCGTCAAGAACCGCATTGTCGTCAGCGCCGAACTCTGTGCCGGCTGCGGCGGCTGCGCCACGGTCTGTCCGACCGGCGCCGCGCGCCATGTCTATTCGTCGCCGACCGAGCTGATGGCCTTGATCCGGCGCGGGCTGGTGCGCTATGCCGAGGTCGGCGGGCGGGATGCCTGCCTGCTGATCCACGCCACCAGCCGTCGCGACACCCTGATCGAGCTCGGGCGCGACGGCAAGGGCCTGCCCGCACGCGTGATTCCGTTTGAAGTCCACGACGTCGCGGCTTTCGGCCTCGACTACGCACTGGCGACAATCTGCTACGGCGCCACGCAGCTGAGGATCATGGTCGACGCCGACCAGCCGGATGGCTACCGTCAGGCCTTGCAGCAGCAAGTCGATCTGGGCAACCTGATTCTCGCCGCGCTTGGTTTTGGCGGCGGACGGCTGGCGCTGGTCGCGGAAGACGATCTGGCCGGCGCACTGTGGGACCTGCCCGTGCAGGCGGCGCTGCCGGCCCCTGCTTCCTTTGTCTTTCCCATCGAGAAGCGCAGCGCGCTCGACATGGCGATCAGCCATCTTGCCCTGCGGTCGCCCGCGGCGCCAAGCGTCATCGATCTGCCGGTGAAGGCTCCATTCGGCACCGTCGAGGTCGATGCCGGCACCTGCACGCTATGCATGTCCTGCGTCGGCGCCTGCCCGACCGGTGCGCTGCTGGATACCCCCGAAGAACCGAAACTGCGCTTCATCGAGCGCAATTGCGTGCAGTGCGGGCTCTGCGCCCAGACCTGTCCCGAGCAGGCAATCACGCTCACGCCGCGCCTGTGGCTTGACGAGGATGCCCGCCGCGCACGCACCCTGAACGCCACCGAACCCTTCCACTGCATTTCCTGCAGCAAAGTCTTCGGCACGCAGCAGATGGTTTCGACCATGCTTGTCCGCCTTTCGGGCCACAGCATGTTCTCCGGTGCGGCCGAGCAGCGCCGCTTGCAGATGTGCGCCGACTGCAGGGTCATCGACATGATGAAGAACCCTAAGGAAATGTCGGTAATGGGAGCGCGCCCATGAATGCCGCACTGCTGATCGCGACCGACGACGAAATGCGCACCGACTGCTATCGCGTGCTGGCGCGCCTGTTCGCGGCGCCGCCCGATGCCGCGCTGGTGGCGACCCTAGCAAACGCCGCACGCGGCACCGACGACGAACTGGGCGGTGCCTGGAACGAGCTCTGCACGCTGGCCACCAGAGTCGGCGCTGACGATACGGCGCTGGGCCGCCTGGCCGACGAATACAGCGAGCTGTTCTTCAGCGTCGGTGAACCGCGCGTGATGCTCTATGGATCCTGGTACCAGAGCGGATCGCTGATGGACGTGCCGCTCGCCCGCCTGCGCGATGACCTCGCGAAGCTGGGCTTCGAGCGCGATCCGCAGGTGCGTGAACCGGAAGACCACCTCGCCGCACTGCTCGAGGTGATGGCAATGCTGGTGGCCGACGGGCGCACCGAGCAGTCCGATTTTTTCCGCCGCCACCTGGCGCCCTGGTACGCGCATCCGTGCCAGCGACTGGAAGCGGACAGTAGCGAGTTTTATCGAGCGGCGGCGCGTTTTGCCCGCGGCGTGCTCGATGTCGAAAGCGAATTGTTGGCACGCTGAGTTTTCTCGTGTGTGCCATCCGAGTGTCCTTGAGGAGGAGAGATGATGAAACCTGAAGATCGCCAGAAACCCGAAGCCAATCTGCGCCGGCGCAGTTTTCTGCTAACGGCCTCGCTCGGCGGCGCGGGTGCCGTCGCCGCCGTCGTGGCGACGCGCAGCCCGATCACACCGGAGTTGCCGGCCACCGCGCCGGAGGTCAAGGGCAGCGGCTACCAGACGTCCGATCACGTCTTGCACTACTACCGCACCACGCGCACTTGAGGAGGACAACATGCTAATGCAAAAAAACAAGACGGCCGCCACGCACCGGTCCCGCCTGACCCGCGATGTCTCGCTCAGTGCGCCGGAAACCGTCGACCGGCGCACCTTCCTCAAGCGCTCCGGCATCGGCCTCGGGGTCGGTGCGGTCGCCGGTCAGCTCGGCGGCGGCATGATGCGCCAGGCCGAAGCTGCCGACCCGGGAAAGGAAGGCAAGGTCGAGATCCGCCGCACCGTCTGCACCCACTGCTCGGTCGGTTGTGCGATCGATGCCGAGGTCGTCAACGGAGTCTGGGTCGGCCAGGAGCCGGTATTCGATTCGCCGATCAACCTCGGCGCCCACTGCGCCAAGGGTGCCTCGGTGCGCGAACACGGCCACGGCGAGATGCGACTCAAGTACCCGATGAAGCTGGTCGATGGCAAGTACCAGAAGATCAGCTGGGACCAGGCGCTGAAGGAGATCAGCGAAAAGCTGCTGGCGATCCGCAAGCAGCACGGCCCCGACGCTGTGTACTGGGTCGGCTCCTCGAAACACAGCAACGAACAGTCCTACCTGATGCGCAAGTTCGTCTCCTTCTGGGGCACCAACAACTGCGACCACCAGGCCCGCGTCTGCCACGCCACCACGGTCGCCGGAGTCGCCAATACCTGGGGCTACGGAGCGATGACCAACTCCTATAACGACATGCAGAACGCCAAGGCGATCTTCTTCATGGGGTCGAACGCGGCGGAAGCCCACCCGGTGGCGATGATGCACGTGCTGCATGCCAAGGAGTCCGGGACCAAGATCATCGTCGCCGACCCGCGCTTCACGCGCACGGCGGCCAAGGCCGACCAGTACGTGCGCTTCCGTTCCGGCACGGACATCCCGGTGATCTGGGGCATCCTGCACCACGTCTTCAAGAACGGCTGGGAAGACAAGCAGTACATCGCCGATCGCGTCTATGGCATGGAAAAAGTGCGCGAGGAAGTCGCCAAATGGACACCCGAGGTCGTCAAGGAAGCCTGTGGGGTCGATGGCGAAACCCTGTTCAAGGTCGCCGAAACCATGGCCAAGAACCGGCCCTCGAGCATCGTCTGGTGCATGGGCCAGACCCAGCATTCGATCGGCAACGCCATGGTGCGGGCTTTCTGTATCCTGCAATTGGCCCTGGGCAACGTCGGCAAGTCCGGCGGCGGCGCCAACATCTTCCGCGGCCATGACAACGTGCAGGGCGCCACCGACCTCGGTCCCAATCCGGATTCGCTGCCCGGCTACTACGGCATCGCTGCCGGCGCCTGGAAACACTGGGCGCGCGTCTGGGGTGTCGATTACGAATGGATCAAGAGCCGTTATGCGTCCGAGGCAATGATGACCAAACCGGGCATCACGGTCTCGCGCTGGATCGACGGCGTGCTGGAAAAGAACGAGAACATCGACCAGGGGCCGAACCTCAAGGCTGTCGTGTATTGGGGCATGGCGCCCAACTCGCAGTCGCGCGGCAAGGAAATGGTCGAGGCCATGAAGGCGCTCGATCTTCTGGTAGTGGTCGATCCCTACCCCTCGGCCACCGCGGCGATGGGAGCGATGGCACGCAAGGACGGCGTCTACCTCCTGCCGGCGTCGACCCAGTTCGAGACGGTGGGCTCCGTCACGGCATCGAACCGCTCGCTGCAGTGGCGCGAAAAGGTCATCGAGCCGCTGTTCGAATCGAAGCCCGACCACGTCATCATGTATCTGCTGGCGCAGAAGTTCGGCTTCGAGAAGGAGTTCACCAAGAACATCAAGGTGACGAACAACGAGCCGAGCATGGAGGACACCCTGCGCGAAATCAACAAGGGCAGCTGGACCATCGGCTACACCGGCCAGTCGCCCGAGCGCCTCAAGCTGCACATGAAGAACATGCACACCTTCGATGTGAAGACGCTGAGGGCCAAGGGCGGCCCGTGCGACGGCGACTATTTCGGCCTGCCCTGGCCCTGCTACGGCACGCCGGAGATGAAGCACCCCGGCAGTCCGAATCTCTACGACACCAGCAGGCACGTGATGGACGGCGGCGGCAACTTCCGCGCCAACTTCGGCGTCGAGCGCGACGGCGTTTCGCTGCTGGCCGGCGACGGCTCGGCCTCGAAAGGCGCCGACCTGCAGTTCGGCTATCCGGAATTCGACCATGTGCTGCTCAAGAAACTGGGCTGGTGGGACGACCTTACCGAAGAGGAAAAGAAGGAAGCGGAGGGCAAGAACTGGAAGACCGACCTGTCCGGCGGCATCCAGCGCGTGGTGATGAAGGTGCACGGCTGCCACCCCTTCGGCAACGCCAAGGCACGCGCCCTGGTGTGGAACTTCCCCGACGCCGTGCCCTTGCACCGCGAAGCGCTGTACTCGCCGCGCGCCGACATGGTCGACAAATATCCGACCCACGACGACAAGAAGGCCTTTTGGCGATTGCCCACGCTGTTCAAGAGCGTGCAGCAGAAGAACAAGGACATCGGCAAGGACTTCCCGCTGATCCTGACCTCCGGCCGCCTGGTCGAATACGAAGGCGGCGGCGAGGAGACCCGCTCCAACCCGTGGCTGGCAGAGTTGCAGCAGGAAGCGTTCGTCGAGATCAATCCCAAGGCGGCCAACGATCGCGGCATCCGCGACGGCGAGAATGTCTGGGTCAAGACGCCGACCGGCGCTCAGCTCAAGGTCAAGGCCCAGGTCACCGAGCGCGTCGATGCCGCC
The DNA here is from genome assembly GCA_036745235.1 of Sulfuritalea sp. Classification (GTDB taxonomy): domain Bacteria; phylum Pseudomonadota; class Gammaproteobacteria; order Burkholderiales; family Rhodocyclaceae; genus Sulfuritalea. The sequence continues at coordinate 2,201 of DAIOGL010000109.1, read as the reverse complement.
ACCTGCTTCATGCCGTTTCACTTCTCGGGGCGCTGGATGGGCGAGGACATGCTCAAGTACTACCCGGAGGGGGCGCACCCGATCGTGCGCGGCGAGGCGGTCAACACCGCAACTACCTACGGCTACGACAGCGTGACGATGATGCAGGAAACCAAGACGACCGTTTGCCAGGTCGTGAAAGCCTGAGGAGAAGACGATGGCACGCATGAAATTCCTCTGTGATTCGGAGCGCTGCATCGAATGCAACGGCTGCGTCACCGCCTGCAAAAACGAGAACGAAACCCCGTGGGGCATCCAGCGCCGGCGCGTCGTCACGCTCGGTGACGGCCTGCCCGGCGAAAAGAGCGTCTCGGTGGCGTGCATGCACTGCTCCGATGCGCCCTGCATGGCAGTCTGCCCGACCGACTGCTTCTACCGCACCGACGAAGGCGTGGTGCTGCACGACAAGGACCAGTGCATCGGCTGCGGCTACTGCTTCTACGCCTGCCCGTTCGGCGCACCGCAGTTCCCGCAGGAGGGCAACTTCGGCATCCGCGGCAAGATGGACAAATGCACCTTCTGTGCCGGTGGACCGGAAAAGGACGGCTCGGCGGACGAGTACAAGAAATACGGCGGCAACCGTTTGGCGGAAGGCAAGCTGCCGCTGTGCGCCGAAATGTGCTCGACCAAGGCGCTGCTCGCCGGCGATGCCGACGTGATCTCGGAAATCTTCCGCGAGCGCGCGCTGACTCGCGGCAAGGGAGGCGAACTCTGGGGCTGGCAACAGGCTTATGGCAAGGACGGCGCACCCGCGCCAGCACCGGCAAAAAAGGAGGTCCAGAAATGAGAATGCTCGCAGCAATGCTGATCAGCGCCGGCCTGCTCGCCGGCTGCGGCGAAACGGCCCAGACGGTGGGCGACTATCGCGGCAAGACCGATGCCAAGCCCTACGAGGCCAACTATGGTGGCGACAAGGCGAAGTGGGAATCCGCCCTGCGTGCCCGCAACCAGACTCAAAACGAATACAAGCGCGTCCATTGAAGGAGCCGACCATGAAAGCTGTTGCATTCATCCTGAGCGCTGCCCTTGTGGCCGGCAGCGCCTTCGCCAAGCTGCCGGACGCCTCTCCCGAAGCCAAGGCCAAGGCCGAACTGACCAAGGCCGAGAACGCGCACAAGGACAAGATCGCCGCCTACCAGCTCTGCCAGTCGCAGGACAAGACCGTCAAACGCTATCTCGCGACACCGGCGGGCAAGGGCAAGAAAGCTGCAGGCGGCGCTCCCTGCGCCGATCCTGGCAAGTTCGTACCGCCCCCGGTGACGGTTGCCGCTGCTCCTGCCGCTGCTCCGGCTCCGGTTCCTTCGCCCGCCGCTGCCTCGGCAAAGAAATAGGGAGTCCGCGATGCTAATGGAACGCCGCCCGCAGCTTTCCCAGGCGCACTGCGAGCCGGTGATTGCCGGCACCGTGCTCGATCAGGACGGGAAACAACTGCCGACGCAGATGCCCGGCGAACGCGCTCTAACCCTGTATCTCGACAAGCGCGAAATCGTCACCCTGATGAGCCTCGGCCAATTGCCCGAAGCGCTGGTGCTCGGCTATCTGCGCAACCAGCGCCTGGTCGAGAACCTGCGCGACATCGCTTCGATCCAGGTGGATTGGGACGTCGGCGCGGCGGCCATCACCACGCTCGACGGCGATGGAGGCGAGCGCTGCGACGATCTCCTGCGCCGTCGTACCGTGACGGCAGGCTGCGGTCAGGGTACCCAGTTCGGCAACGCGCTGGAGCGCCTGGCGCCGTTGCGAGACAATGCCTTCCGCGTTGCCCGCTCCACCCTGTTCGCCCTGGTCGACCAGGTGCGTCAGCTCGACACGGTCTATAAGCGCTCGGGCGCAGTCCACGGCTGCGTGCTCGCTGCCGGCAGCCGCATTCTCCATCACGTCGAAGACATCGGCCGCCACAATGCGGTGGACTCGATCTCCGGCCTGATGTGGATGGACGGCGAACCGGGGTCGGACAAGCTGTTCTACACCACCGGCCGGCTGACCTCGGAAATGGTGATCAAGGTGGTCGAGATGGGCATCCCGGTGCTGGTCTCCCGCTCCGGCACCACCGAGATGGGCCTCGATGTCGCCCGCCAGTGCGGCGTCACCCTGATCGGCCGCGCGCGCAACGAACGCTTCATGGTCTTCAACGGCGCCGAGCGTATCGATTTCGCCGCATA
>DAIOGL010000108.1:0-8206 GCA_036745235.1 Sulfuritalea sp. | reverse complement strand
CGATCGTCCCTTCCCGCGCGCACGGATTGCTAGATGGGCCCACCAATTTGCCGCCAGGCGGCGATCCGGCCTGGCCCGCAGACCGGTCAGATTGCCGCCTCGTTGGCTTCTCCGGTGCGGATGCGAACCACTTGCTCTACCGCGGAGACGAAAATCTTGCCATCCCCGATCTTGCCGGTGCGGGCCGCCTTGATGATGGCCTCGATCGCCGGCTCGACGGTCTCATCCGCAACGACAATCTCGATCTTGATCTTGGGCAGGAAGTCGACCACATACTCGGCACCGCGATAGAGCTCGGTATGTCCCTTTTGCCGGCCGAAACCCTTGACCTCGGTCACGGTCAGACCGGTCACGCCAACATCCGAGAGGGCTTCGCGAACCTCGTCGAGCTTGAACGGCTTGATCACGGCTTCGATTTTCTTCATGTCTGGTCTCCCCTGATTCAGTACTCGTCTGGATAACGTGATGTTATCGGATAGCGCCAATCCTTGCCGAATCCGCGCTGCGTGACCCGGATACCGACCGGCGCCTGGCGACGCTTGTATTCGCTTCGCTTGAGCATGCCGACCACCTTGCGTACATCGGCCTCGCTGTAGCCGGAGGCAATGATATGGCGCGGACTTTCATCGCGCTCCATGTAGGCTTCGATGATCGCGTCGAGCACTTCATAGGGCGGCAGCGTATCCTGATCGGTCTGGCCCGCCTTGAGTTCGGCCGAAGGTGCACGCGTAATGATGTTTTGCGGAATCACCTCGGAAACCTGGTTGCGCCAGCGGGCCAGGCGATAGACGAAGGTCTTCGCCACGTCCTTGATCACCGCGAAGCCTCCGGCCATGTCCCCGTAGAGCGTGGCGTAGCCGACTGCCATTTCGCTCTTGTTGCCGGTGGTGAGCACGATGCGCCCGGTGCGATTGGACAGCGCCATCAGCAGCATTCCGCGAATGCGTGCCTGCAGGTTCTCGTCCGTGGTGTCCCACGCCGGCTTCGGCCCCAGTTGTGCCATAGTCGGCGCCAGCAGTACGGCGAACTGGTCCATGGCGGCAGCAATCGGGATCTCGTCGTATTGCACGCCTAGCCGCCGCACCATTTCGCGCGAATCATCCAGACTCATTTGCGCGGTCCAGGGCGACGGCATCATCACCGCGCGCACCTGGTCAGCGCCCAGAGCATCGACCGCAATGGCCAGCGTCAGCGCCGAGTCGATGCCGCCGGAAAGGCCGATGATTGCACCGGGAAACCCGTTCTTGCCAAGGTAATCGGCAACGCCGAGCTTCAGTGCTGCGTAGACCTCGGCCTCCCGCGTCGGCGGCTCGACCATTCGGCCGGGCAGCAGATGGCCATCGGCGTAATCCATGAACTCCAGGGCTTCGACAAAGGCGGGTAGTTGATGCGTCAGACGACCCTGACCGTCGAGCGCAAACGACGCCCCGTCGAATACCAGTTCATCCTGGCCGCCCACCAGGTTGGCGTAGATGACCGGCGTTCCGGTCGCTGCCACGCGGTCGCGCAAGACGTCATAGCGGCGCGCCTGCTTGTTCATGTGAAACGGTGATGCATTCAGCGTCAACATCAGTTCCGCCCCGGCCACCACCGCAAGTTCGGCCGCACCCGATTCCCAGACGTCGGCGCAGATCGCCAGGCCGCAGCGCACGCCCTTGAGTTCTATCACACAGGGCGCGTGCCCCGCCGCGAAGTAGCGCTCTTCGTCGAAGACTTCGTAATTGGGCAGCCGATGCTTGCGGTAGGTCGCGGCGATCCGGCCATCCGCCACCAGGGAAGCCGCGTTGTAGCGCTTGCCGCCTGATTCCTCCGGATGACCGATGACGATCGGCAATGTCGCCGCGCGCGCCACGGCGTCGAGTTGCACGGCGCAGGCGCGATAGAAGTCCGGCCGCATCAGGAGGTCTTCGGGCGGGTAGCCGCTGAGCGCCAGTTCCGGCGTGAGCAGCACGTCCGCCCCAGCCTCGCGGGCGCGCGCCGCCAATTCGAGAATCCGTGCGCCATTGCCGGCAAGGTCACCGACTAGGGCGTTGAATTGGGCAATGGCTACGCGCAGGCGGCTCATGGCACTAACGGTGAAAGGCGGGGCAGCGCTTGGTCGCGCTCAAAACGCCGGCTTTTCCTTGGCGCTCTCGTATGCGGCAACGCCCTCCATGATTTCCTTCTTGGCATCTTCCATGCCGAGCCACCCCTCCACCTTGACGTACTTGCCGGGCTCCAGATCCTTGTAGTGCTCGAAGAAATGCGAGATCTGATCGAGCACGATCTGCGGCAGATCGCGCGGACTTTCGATGTCGCGATACATCGGGGTCAACTTGTCCACGGGAACCGCCAGCAGTTTGGCGTCTTGTCCGGCCTCATCGGTCATTTTCAACATGCCGATCGGCCGGCAGCGAACCACGACGCCCGGCGGCAGGGCAAACTGGGACAGCACGAGGACATCCACGGGGTCGCCGTCGCCCGCGATCGTGTGCGGGATGTAGCCGTAGTTGCATGGATAGTGCATGGCCGTGGACATGAAGCGATCGACGAATATCGCACCCGACTCCTTGTCCACTTCGTACTTGATCGGCTCGGAGTGCATCGAAATCTCGATGACCACATTGAAATCGTTCGGCAAATCCTTGCCGGAGGGAACGCGATCCAGGCCCACGGCTGGCTCCTTTTTGCGAAAACGCGGATTATACCGCCCCAAAGATTTCGCCCTCCTGACGAGCCGAAGCGGAAACACCCGTTTGCCTGGCCACCTACCGGAAATTTCTCGTTGACAAATCAATCCTGATAGATGAGAATCGTTCTCATTCGAATTCGCATTAGATGAACCGACATGAAAACTGAAACTCAGGAGCCGACAAAGAACGCCGAGAGGCCGCTCCGCCCTGCGCCGCCGCAAGTACCGCTGGACAGCTCTGCCCTGCTCGGCACCCAAGGTGAAGTCGAGATCATCCATCAGGGCGAGACCTATCGCTTGCGGCGCACGCGCCAAGGCAAGCTGATTCTGACCAAGTAAACGGGGAGCCATCATGTTCGTCTGCGTCTGCAACGCCGTTACCGACCGGGATATCGGCTCCGCGGTTGCCGAAGGATGCCGCAGCCTTCAGGAATTGCGCGACCAACTCGGCGTCGGCGCTTGCTGCGGCCGCTGTCGCGACTGCGCGCGCGACGTCCTGCAGGAAACGCTGCAGGCGCACGCGTCCCATCGATCCGCCGCAAGACCCCAACTCGCGGCGGCGTAGGCAAAACCAAGGAGATATCCGTGAAAGGCGACAAGAAAGTCATCCAGCTGTTGAACAAGTGCCTGGTCAACGAGTTGACCGCCATCAACCAGTATTTCCTGCATGCGCGCATGTACAAGAACTGGGGCTTCGCCGCACTGGGCAAGCATGAATATGAAGAATCGATCGAGGAAATGCATCACGCCGACAGCCTGATCGAACGCGTGCTGTTCCTCGAAGGCTTGCCCAACCTGCAGGCCCTGAACAAACTGCTGATCGGCGAGAACGTGCCCGAATGCCTCGCCGGCGACCTCAAGCTCGAGCAAGGCGCGCACGCCGATACCAGAGCCGCCATGACCTACTGCGAAAGCGTCAACGACTACGTTTCGCGCGATCTGCTGCAGGAAATCCTGGAAGACACCGAAGAGCACATCGACTATCTTGAAACCCAGCTTGAACTGATCGAGAAAGTCGGCGTGCAGAACTACCTGCAGACGCAAATGGGCGCGCCGTCCAGTTCCTGACTTCGCTTCCCGCAGCCGCGAATTGCGCGCTGCCCAACCCAGCCAGCCAGCCGGACCATCGGCAAGCCAGCCAAAGTCTGATTGATGATTCCCTTTGGAGGTTTGCCATGTCCCGTTCATTCGTCCGATCCCTGTTGCTGATTGCCGGCGCCGGCTTTTCGCTGGCCGCCGCCGCGCTGGAATATCCCATCGGCTCGCCGCAGAACGTATCCGGCATGGAAGTCGGCGCCGTCTATTTGCAGGCCGTCGAAATGGAGCCGGAAGGCCATATGACCAAGGCCTCGGCGGCGGACATTCATCTCGAAGCCGACATCCACGCCCTGGCCAACAATGCCAACGGCTTCGCGGAAGGCTCCTGGATTCCGCACCTGCTGGTGAAATACGAGCTCACCAGGCTGCCGGGCGGCGAGGTAATCAAGGGCGACATGATGCCGATGGTAGCCAGCGACGGCCCGCATTACGGCGACAACGTGAAGCTCAAGGGCCCCGGCAAGTACAAGGTCAAGTTCACTGTCTACCCGCCCAACGCCAAGGAGAACCCGCACGGCAATCACTTCGGCCGCCACATCGACCGCGCCACCGGCGTGCGCCCCTGGTTCAAGCCCGTCGAACTGGAATGGGAGTTCGTCTATGCAGGCATCGGCAAGAAGGGCGGGTACTGATCATGCGCGTCAGACTGATCGCCGCCCTGCTGGCGGCGGGATTCGCCGCGCCCGTCCTGGCCGCCGATGACATGACTGCCGTACTGGCCGAAATGAAACGTCTCGCCGCGCGCGTAGAGGCACTGGAACAACAGAACAAGGCACTGGAGAAATCCCTGGCCAGCGAGCGCCTGTCCGAAAAGGAGCCGGAAATCGCCACGCGCCTCAAGGCCGTGGAGTTCCAGACCCTTTCCATGCAGAAGCAGGCGCGCCAGATCGAAGCTTTGGAAGGAATAACAGTCGGCGCCAGCCTGACCGGCGTGGCGCAGAAAGTCGGCGCCGGCGGCACGGCGACAGGCAACGGCGAATCGCGCGCCAACTATCGCGGAGACATCTCGGTCACCCTGCCCGGTGGCGAAATGGGCAATGCCGACGGCAAGATCTTTGCCCATGTCCGTTTCGGCCAGGGCACCGGCATCGGCCTGCGCCCCACCTACACCAGTACCGCCAACACCACGGCCTTCGAAGTCTCAAGCACCCCGGCCGACGATTCCTTCGCGATCCTGGCCCAGGCCTGGTACCAGCTCAAGATTCCCTTGATGGACGATGGCAGGAAGGCCAACGCGCGGGAGCATCTTCACCTGACTGCGGGCAAGATCGATCCCTTTGTCTTCTTCGACCAGAACGCGGCAGCCGACGACGAATCGACGAAGTTCATGAATAACGCCTTCGTACATAATCCGCTGCTGGATTCCGGCGGCGACACCCGAGCTGACGCTTACGGCTTCGCGCCCGGCATCATCGGCCAGTACGTGAACGAGAAGCAAAAGGGCTCGGAATGGAGTCTGTCGCTGGGCGTCTTCGGTTCCGGGCCGGCGGCCAACTTCAGCGGCTCGCTGGCAGGTCCCTTCGTCATCGCCCAGGCCGAGACCGCCGCGCGCTTCGACTACCTGCCCGGCCACTACCGCGCCTACCTGTGGCGCAACGGCCGCGCTGCCGGATATGACGGCGTCGAGCGCAGGCACACCGGCATCGGCGTCTCGGCCGACCAGAAGGTGAGCGACGACGTGACCCTGTTCGGCCGCTACGGCCACCAACTCAGCGGCAAGGTGCGTTTCGACCGCGCCCTGACGCTCGGCGCCGAACTCGCCGGCAGCTCCTGGTCCCGCGCAGCCGACGGCTTCGGCGTGGCCTTCGGTGCGCTGCGCACCAGTTCAGACTTCCGCAACGACTCGCCGACGCTGGATGCCAATGCCGACGGGACACCCGACTTCGGCTACCAGGCCGGCGGCAGCGAAAAGCAGATGGAGATTTACTACCGCTTCAAGCTCAACGGCAAGGTCGAACTGACGCCTGACTTCCAATGGATCCGCCAGCCGGGCGGCAACGCCGGTGCGCCGACGGTCAAGGTGGCGGGCCTGCGGGCGAAGGTCGGGTTCTGAGCATGCTGCGCGCACCTTTTTACCATGGCGCCTTCGTCGCGGCACTCTGGTTCGGCCTCGGCTGGGCTGCGGAGCCCCGGGCGGAGACGGTGTCGGCTGAACTGTCGACGTTCTCGGTCGTCATCAAGGATGGACACATCCTGCCGGCGCGGCTGGAAGTTCCCGCCGGCCGCAAGATCAAGCTCTCCATCAAGAACGAGGGGCCCGGTGCTTGCGAGTTCGAAAACCTGGGTCTGCGAGTTGAAAAGGTCCTGTCGCCGGGGGCCAGCTCCTTCGTCGTGATCCATCCGCTGCCGCCGGGCACGTATCGCTTCATCGACGAATTTCACCCGGCCACTTCGGAAATGCTGCTGGTCGCCCAATGAGGAGCTGACATGCTGAACGCCCTGATCGTCGTCTTTCGCGAAAGCCTCGAAGCCATGCTGGTGCTCGGCGTGCTCTCGGCCTGGATCGCCCGCCAATCGGATCCCGCGACGCTGCGGCGCGGGCTCTGGGCCGGCGCGGTGGCCGGAGTCGGCCTCGCAGTCGTTCTCGGTTTCGTCACCTTTGCCGCACAAAGCCAGCTGGAAGGCAATGCGCTGGAAGCCTTCCGCGTCGGCATGGTGCTGTTCGCCGCGGCGCTGATCATGCAGATGGTGCTCTGGATGCGCAACCACGGCAGGCACATGAAGCGGGAACTCGAAGCGCATGCCAGCCGCGTATCCGGTGCCGCAGGCATCGGGATCGTGGCGGCACTCGCGGTAGCAAGGGAAGGCGCCGAAACGGTGGTCTTCCTTTATGGCATGGGCCTCGAACGCGACGGCAGCGATCTGCTCGCACTGCTCGGCGCCGCGGCAGCCGGGCTTGCGCTCGCTGGCGCTACCGGCTGGCTGGTGACGCGCGGCGCGCGCTTCCTCAGCTACCGCGTGCTGTTCGGCGCCAGCGAGATCCTGCTGTTGCTGATCGCCGGCGCGCTGCTGGCGGCCGGCATCGACCGCATGATCGGCCTCGACTGGCTGCCGCCGCTGCTCGACCCGGTGTGGGACACCTCAGCCCTGCTCGACGACGGACGCGGCGCCGGCCGTCTGCTCGCCGACTTCGTCGGCTACCGGGCGCGGCCCTCGGCCAGCCTGCTGATCGCCTACGCCGCCTTCTGGGCCTACACGCTGTGGCGCCTCGGCCGCAGCACCGTCCCCGCGCGCTGATCCCATGGAAAACGCCGCAGCAAGCACCCACATCCTGAAGTTCGTCTCGCCGGCGGCGCGCAATCGCCGTACGCGCCTGGCCCGCCTTGGCGACTGGATGGCACGTCACCGGCGCAGCATCATCGGGCTGCAGTGGGTCATCGTGATCTTCTACACCGTGCTGGTCGCGCTGCCGGCGTTTCTGCCCCATCCGCTGCCGGAATCGCGCCTGTTCTCGGGCAACTTCGGTGCCGCCTCCTTCATTGACCCGAACGTATGCCTCGCGTCGGGCGAGCCGGTCCTGCAAGAGAGGACACCGACCCTGACGCCGTGGCACGACAAGCTCGTGCTCTTCGCCCAATTCGCCTTCTGGGGCGTCTGGTGGCCCTTCGTCATCCTCTCGATGATGCTGATGGGTCGCGTCTGGTGCGGCGTGTTCTGCCCCGAGGGCGCGCTGACCGAGTTCGTCAGCCGGCATGGCCGCGGCGGCGCGATCCCGAAATGGGTGCGCTGGAGCGGCTGGCCGGTGGTCGCCTTCGCCTTGACCACGATCTACGGCCAGCTCATCAGCGTCTACGAGTACCCCAAGGCCGTGCTGCTGATCCTCGGCGGGTCGACGTTGGCGGCGATGATTGCGGGCTATCTGTGGGGCAAGGGCAAGCGCGTCTGGTGCCGCTACCTGTGCCCGGTGTCCGGCGTCTTCGCCCTGCTGGCGCGGCTGGCGCCGTTCGCGTTTCGCGTCGATCGGGCCGCGTGGGACCGCCATCCGGAAAAGCGTGCCGCCGTCGATTGCCCGCCGCTGCTCGACGTCAAGCACCTGCCGGGCATGTCGCAATGCCACGCCTGCGGCCGCTGCAGCGATCACCGCGAAGCGGTCACGCTGGTGCCGCGTTCGCCGAATGCCGAAATCCTCGCCGGCCCACCGCCGGCAACCAACGAAGTGCTGCTGCTGGCTTTCGGCATCCTCGGCGTCGCCATCGGCGCTTTCCAATGGACCGTCAATCCCTGGTTCGTGCGCGCCAAACAGGGCGCCGCCGAATGGCTGGTGAACCACGACATCCTCTGGCCGCTGGCCGACAGCCCGGCCTGGTGGCTGCTGACCAGCTACCCGGAAGCCAACGACGTGTTCACCTGGCTCGACGGCATCGCCATCCTCGCCTACATCGGCAGCGTCGCACTGCTCCTCGGCGGTATCACCCTCCTCGCGGTGCGCAGCGCAGC
>DAIOGL010000107.1:6587-8221 GCA_036745235.1 Sulfuritalea sp. | reverse complement strand
CGCTCGTGGCCGAGCAGGAACTTGGCATAGGTCCAGCCCTTGTTCTCTTCGCCGATCCGGTTTTCGACCGGCACCCTGACGTCCTCGAGCCAGACCTCATTGACCTCGTGCGCGCCGTCCAGCGTGATGATCGGCCGCACCGTGACGCCCGGCGTCTTCATGTCGATCAGCAGGAAGGAAATGCCGCGCTGCGCCTTGGCCTCCGGGTCGGTGCGGACCAGGCAGAAGATCCAGTCGGCATACTGGCCGAGCGTGGTCCAGGTTTTCTGGCCGTTGACGATGTAGTGGTCGCCGTCCCTGACGGCGCGGGTTTTGACCGACGCGAGGTCGGAACCCGAGCCGGGTTCCGAATAGCCCTGGCACCACCATTCCTCGGCCGACATGATCTTCGGCAGGTAGCGCTGCTGCTGCGCCGGGCTGCCGAATGCCATCAGCACCGGCGCGAGCATCTTGAGGCCGAAGGAAATCAGCCGCGGCGCACCGCCCGCCGCGCATTCCTCCTCGAAGATGTAGTACTCGGCCGGCGTCCAGCCGGGGCCGCCGAACTCCTTCGGCCAGCCGGGGCCGCCCCAGCCGCGCCGGTGCAGGATGCGCTGCCATTGCACGTGCTCGTCGCGGGTCAGGTGCATGCCGTTCGTCACCTTGTGGCGGATGGCGGCGGGCAGCTGCGCGGCGACGAAGCTACGGACTTCCTCGCGGAAGGCGTTCTCTTCGGGGCTGAATTGCAGATCCATGGTCAGGTCTCGGATTGGGCGGGCGTGCCCAGCGGCGCGATGGTGCCTTGCGCCGTCGCGCAGAGTTTCTCTTCGGTGCCGTTAACGGCGAAGACGTCGCAGCGGCAGACGATCTGGGTTTTGCCGGCATAGAGCACGCTGGCGCGCGCGACCAGCACGTCGCCGATGGCGGGGCGAAGGTAGTTGATCTTGAATTCGGAGGTCACGACCCCGTGGCCGGGCACGGCGCTGCCGCCGGCGTAGGTCAGCGCGTTGTCGGCCAGGTAGCTGACCGCGCCGCCATGCACGAAGCCGTGCTGCTGCTTGAGCTCGTGTCGGACCGGCAGGCGCAGTTCGGCGCGGCCGGGCTCGAAAACCGTGAGTTCGGCGCCCAGCAGCATGCTGAAAGGCTGCTGGCGAAGGACCTCGCGTCCGCGTTCGAGAAATGGCTTGCTCATGGTGTGATTGCCCTGGTGCCGGTACGCCCGGAAGGACCGCTGTGCAGAACAGTGTTCTGTAAAAATGGCGCAGTGCGGATTCTTCTAGGACTTCGGACAAATGTCAATAAGCTGGCGATATTGCAGCGCCACATATGGCTTGCGCCGGGATTTGCCTACCCTTGCCGCGCTTGACGCACCGATTCGGCTTGTGCCACCATTCGGAACAACCTCCCGGTTTCGAAATTCCAATCTTCGACGCATGACTGCACCTTCCGCTCTGCCGTCCGGCAGCGAGTTCGTCCCGCGCGGCGACTTGCCGCGACGCATCCATCAGATCATCGACCCCTGGGTGAGCGGCCAAGCCGACGCGCCGGCACTCATGCAGGGCGGGACCGTGATGAGCTACGGCGAGCTCGATGCCGCCACCGCCGAGGCGGCCCGCCGACTGACGGAGCAGGGCCTGCGCGCGGGGGACCGCCTG
>DAIOGL010000107.1:0-6487 GCA_036745235.1 Sulfuritalea sp. | reverse complement strand
GGCTCGACGCCTGGCTGGTGCCGGTCAATGCGCGCCTCTCGCAACGCGAGATCGACACCTTCATGGAGCATTCCGGCGCGCGCCTGACGGCCTTCACCAGCGCCGTGTCGTCCGACGCGGAAGCCCATGCGCGGCGCCTCGGCGCGATCGAAGTGGCCTGGCCCGGCACCGGACGCTTTCATCTCGCCGCGGCCAACCCCGCCGCCCGGCCGGAACCGGTCGTCGCGGACAACGGGCAGGTGGCCGCGCTGATCTACACCTCGGGCACGTCGGGCGCGCCCAAGGCCGTCATGCTGACCCATCGCAACCTGTTGTTCATCGCCGAGAACGGGCGCTGCATGCGGCGCCAGACCCCGGCCGACAGGGTGTATGCGGTGCTGCCCATCTCGCATATCTACGGCCTGGCGACGATGGCCCTGTCGGCGCTGAACGCCGGGGCGAGCCTGATGCTTGCGCCACGCTTCGATCCGGCCGCCGTGGCTGCCGCGCTGGAAACCGGCGGCGTCACGATCCTGCATGGCGTCCCGGCGATGTATGCCAAGCTGCTGGAATGGGGCCGGCGCCCCGGCAGCCGCCTGCGCGCGCCGGCCCTGCGCATCGCCCAGGGCGGCGGTGCGCCGCTGGACCAGAACTTCAAGGACGATTTCGAGGCGGTGTTCGGCATTCCCTTGCACAACGGCTACGGCATGACCGAGGCCTCGCCCTCGATCGCCCAGACGCGGCTCGATGCGCCGCGCAAGGATTGCTCCGTCGGTCCGCCGATTCCCGGCATCGAGATCCGCATCGTCAAGGAAGGCGCAGGGGTCGCGCCGGGCGAGGTCGGCGAACTGCACGTGCGCGGCCCCGGCGTCATGAAGGGCTACTACAAGGCGCCTGAACTGACGCGCGAGGCGGTCGATGCGGAGGGTTGGCTGAACACCGGCGACCTGGCGCGGCAGGAGGAGAAAGGCGGCGAGGACGGCGCGCTGTTCATCGTCGGCCGTTCGAAGGAACTCATCATCCGTTCCGGCTTCAACGTCTATCCGATCGAGGTCGAACAGGCGATCAACGGCCATCCCGATGTCGTGCATTGCGCCGTGGTCGGGCGCAACGTGCCGGGCAACGAGGAGGTGGTGGCCTACGTCGAACCGGTGCCGGGCTGCAGCCTGACGCCCCAGGCATTGACCGCCTGGCTGCACGAGAGGCTCTCGCCCTACAAGATACCCTCGCAGATCGAGTTGCTCGAGCACCTTCCCGCGACGGCGACGGGAAAGATACTGAAGAACCAGCTGCGCGAGATGGCGGCGGCGCATCCACGGGAGGCGGCGTGAATCTGCGCGGGATTGCTGCTGCCGTCGGCCGATGAATCATGCCACCGACCAGCGCCATGCCGAAGTGGCGGCGATGTTCGATCGCCACGGTCCGGGCTATCGCTGGTGGGCGGTGCTCACCGTGATGCTGGGCACGGTCTCGGCGATCATGGAAGCCACGGTGGTCAACGTCGCACTGCCTGAGATCATCCGCGTCTTTCATCTCGGCCACGATCAGGTGCAGCTGCTGTCCACCGGCTTTCTCGCCGCCACCACGGCCTCGATGCTGCTCGCCACCTGGGCCATGCAGCGTTTCGGCATCCGCCGCACCTTCGTCGGCGCGCTGCTGCTGCTGGTGATGTTCTCGGTGCTCGCCGCGCTCAGCGATCGCTTCGAGCTGCTGGCGCTGTGCCGCATAGGCCAGGGCAGCATCGCCGGCCTGATCCAGCCGCTGGCCATGCTGGTCATCATCGACGTCTTTCCGCTGCACGAACGCGGCCGGGCGATGGGCGCCTATGGCCTCGGCATCGTGCTGTCGCCCGCCGTGGGGCCGGTGCTGGGCGGCCTGCTGGTCGATCACTACGGCTGGCGCGCGGTGTTCCTCGTCACCGTGCCGCTGTGCCTGGCCGCCATTGCGCTGGCGCCGCACTATGTCATCGCTGGCCGGCCGCTGCCCGGAGCGCACAAGCGCCCCTTCGACCCGATCGGCCTGGTGCTGGTGGTGGCTGCGCTGTGCGCGCTGCTCGGGGGCCTCGCGGCGCTGATCCGCGCGCCGGCGCCGGGCAGCGCGGCCGTCGCGCTCGGCATCGGACTGGCGGTGGCCTTCGTCGTCTGGGAGCGCAGCACGCTGCATCCGCTGCTTGACTTCAGCATCTTTCGCGAGGCGGGCTTCGGCGCGGCGGTGCTGGTGGCGGCGGCTTATGGCGTCGGCATTTACGGTTCAACCTATCTGGCGCCGATCTTCGCCCAGATCGGTGCCGGCTTCTCGGCCTACGACGCCGGATTGATGCTGGTGCCGGGCGGCATCCTGCTGGCCATCGTGCTGCTGCTCTCGGGACGGCTGGCGGATCGCTTTCCGCCCAACCGGGTGGCGATGGCGGGGCTGGCCTTCTTTTCGGTTTCGGCGATCCTCATGGGATTTTCCTCGCGCGCGACCGGCTTCTGGATGCTGGCGCTGTGGGTGGCGATCGGCCGCATCGGCCTCGGCCTGATCATTCCGGGGCTGAATGCCGGTGCCCTGCGCCTGTTGCCCCACGGCACGGAGGCGGCCGGCTCGGCCTCGATCAATTTCTTTCGCCAGCTCGGCGGCGCGCTCGGCGTCACGCTGCTGGCGCTGTTCCTCGAAGGCCGCGAACGGCACCTGGATGCCGTACACGGCCTGCAGCCGATGCAGGAGGGTTTCTTCCTGATCGCCTTTGTCTATTGCCTTGCCCTGATCCCGGCCTGGATGATGACCGGCCGCACGCAAGGCCCCCGATCCGCTTAGGAGAATCGCCCATGCCCCTGCCCAAGGTCCTGCAAGACAATCTCGCGCTGCCGGTGATCGGCGCGCCGATGTTCATCGTCTCCCAGCCGCAGTTGGTGCTGGCGCAATGCAAGGCCGGCATCGTCGGCTCCTTTCCGGCGCTGAACGCGCGGCCGAAGGAACTGCTCGACGAATGGTTGTCCATGATGACCGCCGAGCTCGACGCCGCGCGCCGCGCCGAGCCGGGCCGCCGGATCGGGCCCTACGCGGTGAACCAGATCGTGCATCACTCCAACGACCGGCTCGACCATGACATCGCGCTGTGCGTCAAGCACAAGGCGCCGATGATCATCACCAGCCTGCGTGCGCCAGGCGACGTGGTGAAGGAAGTGCATGCCTACGGCGGCATCGTGTTCCACGACGTGATCAACGTGCGCCATGCGCAAAAGGCGCTCGAAGCCGGCGTCGACGGACTGATCCTGGTCGCCGCGGGCGCCGGCGGCCATGCCGGCACGCTGAGCCCCTTCGCGCTGGTGTCCGAGGTGCGACGCTTCTGGGACGGGCCGATCGCGCTGTCCGGGTCGATCACGCGCGGCGAACAGATCCTCGCGGCGCAGGCCATGGGCGCCGACCTCGCCTATGTCGGGACGCGCTTCATTCCCACCCCGGAGGCCAACGCGGTAGATGGCTACAAGCAGATGATTCTCGACAGCAGCGCGGCGGACGTGGTGTACACACCCTACTTCACCGGCGTGCATGGCAACTACCTGCGGCCGAGCATCGTGGCGCAGGGGCTGGACCCCGACAATCTGCCTCTGCGCGACAAGACCAGCATGAGCTTCGGTTCCGACCGGACCAAGGCCTGGCGCGACATCTGGGGCGTCGGCCAGGGCATCGGTTCGATCGACGAAATTCTTCCCGTAAGTGAAGTGGTGGCCCGTCTGGGACGAGAATACCGCGCCGCCCGTGAAGCGCTGTGCGAAATAAAGGACTGACATGAGCAAACAGAACAAGGTCGCTGCGGTTCCCGCTGCAGTTGCAACCAGGGTTGCGGACAAGGCGGCCGGCAAGGAGGATCGCCACTTCGTCACCGCTCTGGCGCGCGGGCTGTCGGTGCTTTCCTGCTTCAGCTCGGGCGAGAAGATGCTCGGTAACCTCGACATCGCCAAGCGCTGCAAGCTGCCGAAATCCACCGTCTCGCGCCTCACCTACACGCTGACCAAGCTCGGCTACCTGGTGTTCGTCGAGGAGACCGGCAAGTACCGCCTCGGCACTTCGACGCTGGCGCTGGGCAGCGCGATGCTGGCCCGCCTCGACGTGCGCGACCTGTCGCGGCCGCTGATGCAGGAACTGGCCGACTACTCCAAGGCCATGGTGTCGCTCGGCAGCCGCGACCGGCTGTCGATGATCTATGTCGGCAACGCGCGCAGTTCGGCGGCGCTGACGCTCTCGCTCGACGTCGGCTCGCGCATTCCGATCGCCACCACGGCGATGGGCCGCGCCTATCTGGCGATGATTCCCGAGCGCGAGCGCGAGGACATCATGGAGCGCGTCAAGGAACTCGACGAGGTCGCCTGGCCGGCGATCCGCGCCGGCATCGAGCGGGCGCTGGTCGAGTACCGCGAAACCGGCTGCGTCAGCTCCTTCGGCGAATGGCAGAGCGATGTCAATGCCATTGCGGTGCCGCTGCGCCCCGGCGGCGGCCTGCCGCCGATGGCGATCAATTGCGGCGGCCCGGCGTTTACGCTGTCGAAGGAATTCCTGCTCAACGACGTGCGGCCGAAACTGATCGAACTGGTGAGGAGGCTGGAGGCTTCTTTGGGGATGCGGACGTAGGTCGGACCTGAATTCGCGCCGCGCTGCGAGGCGCATGCGCGAATTGCAGGATCCTTGGTCGACTGGAGAGGTGCCCATGATCACATTGCCGTCCCTGCTCGTTGCTGCGAGCGCAGCCATCATTCTGCTGCTCGGCATCGCCCATCTGGTGTTTACGTTTTACGGGCCGAGGCTGCAGCCGCGCGACGCGGCACTCACCGCGAGAATGAAGGAAGTCTCGCCCGTGCTGACACGCCAGACAACGATGTGGAAAGCCTGGGTCGGGTTCAACGCGAGCCACAGCAATGGCGCCATCTTCTTCGGCCTGGTCTACGGCTACCTGGCGCTGGCCCACGCGTCTTTCCTGTTCCGCTCGCCTTTCCTGCTGCTGGCGGGGCTGGCCATGCTCGCGGGCTATGTCTTCCTCGCCAGGGCCTATTGGTTCAGCATTCCTTTTCGTGGCACAGGGCTGTCGACCGCGCTTTATGTCGCCGCGCTCGCGGCCAATCAAACATCGATCGGAGGTTTTCAATGAGTACAGCGCTGGTGATTGTCGACATTCAGAATGACTACTTTCCGGGCGGCGCCATGGAACTGGCGGGCAGCGTCGAGGCCGGGGAGCAGGCGGGAAAACTGATCGGCGCCTTTCGCAACAAGGCGTTGCCCGTCATCCACGTGCAGCACTTGTCCACCCGGCCCGGCGCCACCTTCTTCGTGCCCGGGACCCGGGGTGTTGAAATCCATCCCAGCGTGTCGCCGCGGCAAGGCGAAACCGTCATCCAGAAGAGCTTTCCCAACAGCTTCCGCGATACGCCGCTGCTGCAGCATCTGCGCGACAACAAGATCGCGCGGCTCGTGGTGGCCGGCATGATGACCCAGATGTGCATCGACTCGACCGTCCGCGCTGCCGCGGATCTCGGCTTCGAATGCCTGCTCGCCCAAGACGCCTGCGCCACCAGATCGCTTTCCTTCGGCGGCGTCGCGGTACCGGCGGCGAGCGTGCAGACTGCCTTCCTCGCTGCCCTCAACGGCCTGTTCGCCAGGGTGCAATCCGTCGATGAGCTGTGCAGCACCCTGTAGCCCTTGGCCAAAGTCGGCGCCGGGGCTACGGCGCCGCGACGCGAATCATGCGCCTCGTGCGGACTCCGGTGGTGTTCTTGCTGCGTTCGCGCCGCCATCGACAGCGCCCCTGACGGCGATTCGCCGGAGGTCAAACTGGAGGTTTGAAAACCCGTGTACGAACCCAAAACCCGTCCGCCGATTCCGCGCCATCTGTTCGTCCGGCGAGTCCTGCTCCACGCCGCCGCGGCGCTCGCCCTGCTGCTGTTCTCGCTGATGATCGGCATGCTCGGCTACGAGACCCTCGAGCAGCTGCCATGGCGCGATGCATTCCTGAATTCGGCGATGCTGATGGGTGGCATGGGCCCCGTCGATGCGCCGCTGACCGACGGAGGCAAGCTGTTTGCCGGCCTCTACGCGCTTTACGCGGGGCTGGTATTCATTGTCGCTGCGAGCCTGCTCTTCGCGCCCATAGTGCATCGAATGATGCACAAGTTTCACTGGGAGCAGGACGCCAGGTAGGCTTGTCTGCAGGAGATGCTTCCGGGCTTTCCAGCGAACGGAGAGTCCCGGCAGCAGGCCGGAAGTTGAACGCGGAGCCGATCCGGACGGCGCTCGCCGGCGCGCGACCGGCGCCTGTGCTTTCCGGCGCAGTGGGGTATCCTGTCAGCCATGACGACACCTGAAGCCAACAAGCCCTTCTCCATGATTCGGGAGTTCCAGCTTGCGGACTGGTTCACGCTGGGCAACGCAATCTGCGGCATGGGGGCGCTGTTTGCGATGATGACCTTCCTGCAGGCAGATGCAGTCAGGCATGTCTACTTTGCGTGCGGCATGGTGCTGGCAGCTCTTGTCTTCG
>DAIOGL010000106.1:0-8265 GCA_036745235.1 Sulfuritalea sp. | reverse complement strand
GGCCGCATCGATGGACGGGCAGACGATCCAATCCGGATATTCAGCCCTGCCGCCCCGGCAGTCGGCGCTGGCGACACGGCTACGGCGATGCCGCCGGCCATGCGGCCACCCTGGTCCTAGTTCAGGTAATCCAGCCGCAGGCGCTGCTGCAGCGTGCGCACCTGGCGAAGGGCTTCCTTGAGGATCTGCCGGTCGAGCTTGTGCAGGTGATCCGGATTCAGCCGGTTGACGGCATCGGGGAACTCGCCCGACACCTGATTCTGCAGGCGCAGGCGCTGTATCTGATAAAAGGCCGCTGCCATCGCTGCCGCCTCCTCGACCGGCATGCCCAGCGCCGGACGCACTCCGCGCAAGCGTTCGACGGTGTTGGTGTGCTCCACGCCGTGCGCCAGCGCCAGTATCCGCACCGCATCGACAAACAGGCGTATGCCCTGTCCCTTGAGGTCAAGGGTGTGCGGATACTGGCGATTGTCGTTGCAGCGGAAGTCGCGCCACCAGCCCAGCGGCGGCTCCTGCTCGAGCGCATTGACGGCCATCGCCCGCACGAAAGCGCTGTTGCCGCGGATGTGCTGCAGGAGCCAGTCCTGCAGTTCTGTGAGCAAGTCCTCGCGCCCGTACAGCGGTCTGAAGTCGAAAAAGATGCTGGCGTTGAGCAGGGCCTTGGGCTCGGGCACCGCGATCCAGCGGCCAAAAGTCTGCTTCCATTCGTCGAGGGAAAGGCACCAGGTCGGATTGCCGGCCATGATCTGTCCGGTGCACAACCGGAACCCGCAGGCGTCCAACGCCGCATTGACGGCCCGGGCGAAGGGAAGGAACAGTTGCCGCAGGTCGGCGGCCTCCCCTGCCGATGCCGCCGCGAAGATGATGCCGTTGTCCTGATCCGTCACCAGCGTCTGCTCCAGCCGGCCCTCGGAACCGAACACGATCCAGCACCATGGCACGTAGGGGAGCTCGAACTGGCCCTCGATGAGGTCGATGGCCTGCAGGGCGATCAGATCATTCAGCGCGGCAATCCATTCGCACAGGGCCTGCGCCCCGCTGCCCTCGGCCAGGCGGCGGGCGGCGAAGCGGCGCATGGCCGCCGTCTGCGCCGCCAGCTCGGCGACGCTCCTCGTGGCCAGGATGGCGTTGGCCAGGCTCGCCGAATCCGCCGCCTGCATGCCGTACAGATCGCCCTGGGAAATCACGTTGAACAGGCGTCCATCGGAACCCGTCAGGATCAGATGGCGCATGCCGCGGCGGAACATCAGCACGGTCGCCTGATGCACCGTCGCCTCCGCGGCCAGGCTGGCCAACCCGCCTGTCATGATGCCGGCCACCGGCCCTGCCAGATCGCAATCCCCGTTGATGATCGCGCGCAGCGCATCGCGCAGGGTGACGATGCCGAGCGGCACCGAACTCGCCGCATCGACGATGACCGCGACCTCGGCCCCGCGGGCGTCGATCGCCTGCAAGGTCTCGCGCACGGTGGTGGCGGGATCGACAACCAGCGGCGGGTCAAGAGGCAAGGCACGCAAGGCGGTGTTGAGATTCACCGACACCGCGTCGAAGCTTGCCTCAATAGCGGATGCGGGCATGGTAGGTCTTCTCGCTGGCCTCGCGGGCTTCGCCCAGCGTGCGGATGCCCCGCTCCTGCATCAGCGGCAGCATCTTGAGAAAGACTTCGGCGGTGACGATGGCGTCTCCGACCGCAGTGTGGCGGCCCAGCACCGAGACCCCGAGCCGCGCGGCAATCGCCTCGAGGCGATGCGACTCCTGATTCGGAAACAGCACGGCCGACAACAGGAAGGTGTCGAGCACCGGACGATCGAATCGGATGCCGGTGCTGGCTTCCTTCAATTCGAGAAAGCGCATGTCGAACGCGGCGTTGTGCGCCACCAGCACGGTGTCGGCGACGAAGGCGCGGAAGACCGGCAGCACCTTGGCGATCGGCGGCTGACCGGCGAGCATTTCTGCCGTGATGCCGTGGATCTTCACCGATTGCGCCGGCAGGCTGCGTTGCGGATCGATCAGCTGTTCGTAGGTTTCGTGGCTGAGCAGGCGCCGATTGACGATGCGCACCGCGCCGATCTGGATGATCTCGTCGCCCGCCGAGGGTTCGAGGCCGGTGGTTTCCGTATCGAACACGGTATAGGCGAGTTGCGCCAGGAGCCTGTCGTCGAGCGCCAGGCCGGTGTCCTCGGCCTTGAAGAGGTCGAAGTCATAGAACTCGGGGCGGCTGTCGACCATCGCCGCGATCGCGGCTGGGGCAGTCTCTGCCTGCCCGCTGACAGCCGGCAGCAGGAAGCGGAAGTAGGCGCGATAGGAGGCGTGATCGCGCTGAAACCACACCTCGGCGCCGTTGCGTGCGACGACATCGCGCACCGTCAGCGGCGTCGACTCTCCCGCCACGGTCATCGGATCGAGTTCCCATGTCATCACGGTCTCGGTGCTCATGAACACTCCCGACCAGATCAGGTCGATCTGCGCCATCTCGCCGTCCCGGGTCAGCCGCAGACTCAGATCCCTGATCTGGTATTCGTCGTGCAGGCGGCCGGCGAAATAGGTCAGCGCCTGCAGCAGGGAGAAGCCGTCGACCTTGATCCATGTCCCGGGATCGACGTCCTCCAGGCTCACCTCTACGGAATGGCGGCCGGCGATGCGGTGACGGGCCGCGACCAGCAGATCGGAGCCGAGCATCTCCTCCAACGGCCAGCGCGCCTTGAGCACCGCGGCATACTTGCGCGCCGCGGCCTCGATGCGGTCGGCGAGGCCTTCGGCCTCGGCGCGGACGACGCCGAGGAAGCGCCGGTGATCCTCCGCGCTCATGTCGGCATAGTCATGTAGCGTCTCGGCTGCGGCCCGCAGATTTCCCACCGGCCCGCGGCTGCTTTCGGTGAGCTCCTGCAACATCTGGTCGCGCGTGGATTCGCTGTCGAATGCCTCAGTCATGTCCTCGATCATGGTCATGTAGCCCGAGATTCCATGCGCTGCGCCAGCTTCCGCGCCGCCCGCGGCCCCGGCCCCCGCTTCCGGAATCGGCGCGACGAGAACGCGCAACAATCGACCCGACTCGGTCGCCGTGACGAAGTGGCGGTGATTGCGCCGCCGCACATCGATGTTCTCGAGGGCGTAGGCAATCAGGTGGCGATCGAACAGGCCATAGATCGAACGCCCCAGGCCGAGGGCAGCCATGCCCTGCCCCGAGGAGCCGGCGAACAGGGCGCGGGCACGGCGGTTGTAGAGCAGCACCAGCCCGTCGGGATTGCAGACGATGACGCCCTGCGCGAGTTCCGACATGAGTACGGCGAAGCGGTTGCGGTCGGCCTCGGCCGAGGCGTTGGCAATGCGGATGCGCGCCTCGATAGTTTCGTCAAGGTCGTGGTGCTGCTCCGCAACGCGATTGACGGCCACAATCAGGGCCTGCAGCTCGCTGCTGCCCTGCACGGTCAGGCGGGTCGCCGGCTCTTCAAGCATTGCGCGCGCCTCTTCGGCCGCACGTGCCGGCATCAGGACCAGAAACTCGTGTGCCGCGCGCAGCATGAGAAACAGGAATACGCAGGCGAACAGGGCGATCATCAGCAGGACGCCGAGGCGGCGATCGAGCATGGCGGAGAACAGCGCCTGTTCCTCTCCTTCAAGCCCCGAACCGAGGACGAAGCCTGCCGCCAGCAGGACCGCCAGCAGATAGAGGCAGGCGACTGCGGCGGCGGCGATCAGCTTGGCCCGGGAACTCATGACTGCATCGACTCAATCAGGGGCCGCGACGGCTCATGCCCTCTCGAGCAGCGCCTTGACCTTGGCCAGAAGCTCCCGCGTCGAAAACGGCTTCGTCATATAGACGTCGGCACCCAGGGCGAGGCCCTTGGAGACCTCAGTGTCGCGCCCCTTGGCAGTCAGCATCATGATCCGCAAATCCCTGAACTCGGGATCCTGACGCAGATCCTGGCAGACTTCAAAACCATTGCGCGCCGGCATCATGACGTCGAGGATCGCCAGATCGGGCCGCTCGACGCGGACCTGCTCGAGCGCTTCGGCACCGTTGTGCGCGACCACCACGTCGTAACCTTCGCGCTTCAGCAGAAACTCAAGTGAAATGACGATATTCGGCTCGTCGTCGGCGATCAGAATCTTCTTGGCCATGCACCCCCTCCTTCGTGTGGTTCTTCTTGTTATGGGTCAAAGAATACACTGCGTCGGAGCCTTGGGCCATACCTGCAGTTCGTGTGCGAGCGCACCCTGCCGCAGGTGGACGCCTGCCCGTGCTTTGCATGCCGGGAATTGCGCTTCGCGCGCCGGCAAAGGGGGAATCCCGGGCGTGCTGAGCGCTGTCTGCGGCAGAGCGCGGCGGACACAAAAGAAAAGCCCACCGCAAGGGTGGGCTCGGACGTCGCCGGATCGGGTGGATCAGGCTGCCGCTTGCGCCGGGATCTGCCGGCTGTGGTGGGTGATGCGATTTCTGGCGTCGACGTACACCAGATCGGGTTCGAACTTCTGCAGTTCGATCTCGTTCATCATGACGTAGGTGGCGATGATCAGCAGGTCGCCGCTGGCGGCCTTGCGCGCCGCGGCGCCGTTCACGGAAATCGTGCCGCTGCCGCGCTCGGCGCGAATGGCATAGGTCGTGAAACGCTCGCCATTGTTCACGTTGTAGATGTCGATCTGCTGGTATTCCTTGATGTCGGCCGCTTCGAGCAGAGCTTCATCAATGGCACAGGAACCTTCGTAGTGCAGTTCGGCGTGCGTCACCGTAACGCGGTGGAGTTTGGATTTGAGCATCATGCGTTGCATTGTCAGACCTTTCTCATGCAAAGGCGGCAATAAATCGGGAGTTCGCCCCGAAAGGGAGCGACATTCCCACCTGTTTCGCTTCTGGCACACCGCCGGCATGAGCGCATCGCAGTGACCTAAACTTCCAGATTGTCGATGAGGCGCGTGCTTCCCAAACGCGCCGCCGCCAACACCACCAATCCGGAATCGTGAGCGGATGGCAATTGTAGATCAAGTTTTTTACGCAATGCAACATAATCCGGAGCCCAGCCACTGGCCTGCAATTCGAGCATCGCCCCCTGCTCCAGCGCGGCAAAATCCCCCGATCCGGCGCGCACGGCCTCTACGACTTTAGTTAAAACCCTGAAGAGGCGCGGCGCCTCGGCCCTTTCGGCGGCCGACAGATAGCCGTTGCGCGAGGACAGAGCCAGGCCGTCCGGAGCCCGAACCGTCTCGCCGCCGACGATTTCGATGGGCAGATTGAATTCGCGGACCATGTTGCGAATAACCATCAGTTGCTGATAATCCTTCTTGCCGAACAGTGCCACATCGGGCTGGGCAATCTGGAACAGCTTCATGACCACCGTGGCGACGCCACGGAAATGTCCGGGGCGGAACTCGCCGTCTAGGATGTTCGCCTGTTCGGGCGGCGGTTCGACCTGATAGGTCTGCGGCTGCGGATACATTTCCGCCTCGTCCGGCGCGAAGAGGTGCTCCACACCGGCCGCCGCAAGCTTTTCGCAGTCCGCAGCGAAGGTCCGCGGATACTTTTCGAAGTCCTCGCCGGGACGAAACTGCAGGCGATTGACGAAAATCGTCGCAATGACCTGGTCGGCATGGCCCCGCGCCTGCGTCATCAGCGCAATATGGCCATCGTGAAGGTTGCCCATGGTGGGTACCAGCGCCACCTGGCCGGCCTTGCCGCGTGCCGCGCGCAGGCTGGCGATCGTTTCGTGAATCTGCATGGCTCGGAGCCGCTTCAGTATGTGTGTTCGGGCGCCGGGAAACTGCCGTCCTTGACGGCCTTGACGTAGGCGGTCACCGCCTCGTCGATGCTCGTCGCACCTTCCATGAAGTTGCGCACGAAGCGCCCCTTCTTGCCGGGATAGACGCCGAGCATGTCGTGCAGCACCAGCACCTGGCCGTCGCAGGCCAGTCCGGCACCGATGCCGATGGTGGCGCAGACCTTCAGCAATCCGGTGATTTCACCGGCAAGCTGGGCCGGCACCATTTCCAGCACCATCAGGGCGGCGCCGGCCTGTTCGAGCGCCACGGCTTCGCGCTTCATGCGCGCGGCGCCCTCTTCGCCGCGGCCCTGAACGCGGTAGCCGCCCAGCGCATGCACCGATTGCGGCGTCAGGCCGATGTGGGCGCAAACGGGTACGCCGCGCTCGACCAGGAAGTGCACGGTCTCCGTCATTACCTCGCCGCCTTCCAGCTTGACCATCTCGGCACCGGCGGCCAGCAGCTTTCCGGCATTGCGGATGGCCTGCTCCTTCGACTCGTGGTACGCGCCGAAGGGCAGATCCGCGACCAGCATCGGCCGCGACGGCAGCGCGGCGACGCAGGTCGTGTGATAGACCATATGCTCCATGGTCACCGGCAGCGTCGATGTCCTGCCCTGGATGACGTTGCCCAGAGAATCGCCGACGAGCATCACATCGACGCCGCAGCGGTCCTCCAGTGCGGCGAAACTGGCGTCGTAACAGGTAAGCATGGCGATCTTCTCGCCTTCCCGCTTCATGCGGCCCAGTTCCGGCAAAGTGATCGGCTTGTTGCTGGCGAGATAGGTCATGGCGATCGGAAGATGAAGTAGACGGCGGCTAGGATACACAAACCTGCCCAAAGATAATCGAGCTTCAAGGGCTGCTGCATGTAGTAGACAGCAAAGGGAACGAATACGGTGAGAGTGATTGCTTCCTGCAGGATCTTGAGTTGCGCCAGCGACATCTCATGGTGGCCGATGCGATTGGCCGGCACTTGAAGCAGATACTCGAACAGTGCGATGCCCCATGATGCCAGGGCGGCGATCCACCACGGCCGGTCGTTGAGGTTCTTCAGATGGGCGTACCAGGCGTTATCGGGAGTGCTAATAAACACTTGCTCAGAAAATTATTGAGTATATAGTGCAATTATATGAGAAAGAATAAATAGATGCCGGATTACGGTTTTAAAGTGGTGTACTTGGAGGCGAAAGCTCTAGCTGATGCCGCGTTTGCTCACCTTGTCCATCAGCCGTTCATCTTTGATTCAAATCCTGGCTACGCAAGAATTCCCAACCAATTCCTTATCGACCGCGGGCTTGGCTTGTGGGACCCCAAGGGGCGGGGTCAAGATAGAAACCCTCTCCCCCCCAGCCGAGTCTCGATGCGAAACTTCGCCCAATGGCTGGCGAACGCCTTGGAATGGGCGGAAGCGCGTGGGGTAGATCTAATGACCGCGGACTACAGCGCTGTCCTCATTGCCCGTTACCAAGAGGAAATGCTCAAAGGGATCTGGTCGGCGCAAAACACGCCCCTGAGTCCTGAGACCGTCAATGCTCGAGTTAAGAACGCGCTGGAGTACCAGATGTGGGCGGCCGACAAAGGCCTGCGAGAGTCTTTTGCCATCCCGACTACAACGACGCCCTATGTCGCCGGTTCGCACACCAATAGCCGTTCCCATGAGGTGAAGTTGGTCCAGTCCAGAAAGGGGAAGGTTAAGGTCAACAAGCACACGCTGTCGTTTCCCTCGCAGGCAGAGATCGAAGAATGGCTCCGACGTGTCTATGAGCGGCCGGTCGTCGGAGCCACCGAAGGGTTGATTGCCGACCTGATCCTAAACACCGCCATTCGGCGCGAGGAAGCTGCTTGCTGGCGTGAGGACACGCTCCCCGTCGCCCCGAAGGAATGGAAGATTGCCAATCCCAACGAGCCAGAGGACCACCAGAGCGTCCTAGTCACGCTCAAGTTCGGTACCAAAGGTAAGGAATACGGGATCGACGAACATGGCGACAAGATCGGGCCCGAGGGCACTATCCATGTTCCGCTCTGGCTCGCGCGACGCATTGACGCCTATCGCAACAAGGAGCGCCTGCTTGCCTCGAAGCGCAAACTCAAGCAGGGCAGAACCGTGGAGGCGCAGCGGCGACTGCAGCAGCAGGCCGTGCACCTGTTCCTCCATCCGGAAACCGGAGAGCGCTATACCGGTGATCAGATTTATGCCTTTTGGTCGCGAGTGCAAGGGCCGGCGCACTGGAGTCCGCATTTGGGGCGCGATTGGTGGGCATGCCGCTACCTCGAAGAGCGCATGAAGCAGCACACCGATCTGATCCAGCAGGTTCTCAAGACGCCGAACGTCAGCATGGAGCATCCGATGGTGCTGGCCCTACGCGACACCGCGCAGTCGGTAATTCAGTTGGAAATCCGGCCGCAACTCCGCCATGCCAGCGCACGCACGACAGAGATCTATCTGCAGTGGCTCTTTAACAAGCTGCGCGTGCCACTGACCATGACCCGCCAATACGTGGAACTGGAT
>DAIOGL010000105.1:6176-8296 GCA_036745235.1 Sulfuritalea sp. | reverse complement strand
CAATCCCTGGAATGAGTCCGCCACCCAAACTTTTCGATCGGTGACACCGTATGCCTTCAGGATGCCGCGCATGAAGATTGCGGCGCCACCACGCCATACTCCGGTCTCTATGAGATCGCCGGGAATACCGGTTCGCAGCACTTCTTCGACGCAATATTGAAGATTGTTCAGGCGAGGTATCCCGATCATGGTATGAGCGCGAGATGGCCAACAACACCCCACGAACTTGTCGTCTGCATCGGCAGGCAGAGACGCAACATTGACAACCTTTCCGGATTCAGGATCGATAGCAAATTGGCCCTGACTCAAATCACGATCATCGTCATAAACAGCGTTACTGACGCACTTCTTCAGGAGTTCCACATATAGCCTGGCGCCGGGGTTCTCCAAATCTCTAATACTGCCAGCGGTTTCGCTTGCAGCTTTCGTCAGGATATGTTTACACAGGGCTACTATCGCTCTCATCGAGTGGCTTTCCCGGTTTGGTCGCAAATTGTTCTGGGAGGTCCGCATTGATCGTGGTGCGTAACTTCGGCTACCACCCTGCACGGAACAAATTTCCTGTCTGGGTGCCCGATTGCTACGACCAATCAGAACCGCGCAGGCTGGTCAGTGCGGACCGCAGAGCAGCAGCGAAGTATATCTTCGAGTTCATGATGGGCTGCTTTTTGGCGGCAAGGCTGAGTGTTCCTCTTTGGCCGGTTCCACTCGGTTGCCACCGGCAGATTCCTGGCACCGCGATTTGGGTGGCGCCATCGAAGGCCGAATTGCGGTATATCGCAGGTGGATTTCAGCCTCGATATCCTGAGTAATCATTTTGGGCTTGATCCTTGTACTCGACTCAGCCCGGCCACTCGCTTGTCGGCTAACATTCGATCAAGCATCTGTCAGCCATTTAATGAATTGGAAATTAAATGTCTCGAGCAATTGACCCTGTTCCAGCAACGGCGGCCTATTTCCCTCTGCAGGCGAGAGGTTTCCGCTCAAGCGCGTTGACGCGCGGCCCGTGGCACCCGGATCACCAACATGCCGGCCCGCCGGTTGCGCTGGTCTGTCGTGCCGTGGAACAGGCGGCGCAGGAGCACGGGCTGACCCACATCTCCCGCCTGACGGCGAATCTGATTCGTCCGGTACCGATCGGCGATCTCGTTGTCGAAGTCATGACCGACTATGTGGGACGCAATGCCGGCCATTTCTCGGCGCATTTGATGGCAGGAGACAAGGACGTCGGTCGTTTCACGGCACTGGTACAGAAGGAAACCCACGTTGAGCTGGACGATCAGCTCCCGGGACACCCGCTGCCGACGATTCCCGTGGATCCCCATGATGCCGTGGCATCTCATTTCCCGTTTGCCGGACAGGACATCGGGTACGGCGATCTGGTCGAAACCCGCACGGCTCGGGGAACAATGTTCAGCGGACCTTGTGCCATCTGGTTCCGCTTGCGGCATCCCCTGGTCCAGGGCGAACAGGCCAGTGGTTACCAACGTGTGGCAGTCGCCGCCGATTCGGGCAATGGAATCAGCGCGATTCTGGATTACCAGGAGTACAGCTTTGTCAATTCCGACCTCACCATCAATCTCCTGCGGCGCCCTGTCGGCGAATGGATTTGCCTCGATGCGCGAAGTTACTTCGGCGCCAACGGCTGCGGGCTTGCAGAGTCTGCCCTGTATGACATTGAAGGCCTGATTGGAAGGGCGACACAAAGCCTGGCCGTACGCAAGCGCAGCCCGGCGTAATTCGTTTTCGCAGAACCGTTGTCGTTGCGAATCCCCGTGCTTGACACCGCGTGTTACTGCGCAACCGGAGCTACTTTGCGCCGGCGAGAATCCAGCTGACCAGGGTCTTGATATCCTCGTCCTTGACCGCAACGTTCGGCGGCATTGGAATCGGACCCCAAACGCCCTTGCCACCGGCCTTGACCTTGGCAACCAGCATCGCTTCATCGCTGGCCTTGTACTTCTTGGCAATGTCCTGATAGGCGGGGCCGATCAGCTTCTTGTCGACAGCGTGGCAGGCCAGGCAACCGCTCTTGGCGGCGAGGTCCTTGTTGGCGATTGCCGGGGTCGACGCCATGGCTGCCGGAGCGGCCGCCGCGTTAGCGGCTGGAGCAGGCGCAG
>DAIOGL010000105.1:0-6076 GCA_036745235.1 Sulfuritalea sp. | reverse complement strand
GTCGACGCCATGGCTGCCGGAGCGGCCGCCGCGTTAGCGGCTGGAGCAGGCGCAGATGAAGCAGCCGGAGCAGCGGCAGTAGCCGTAACCGCGGCAGCAGGTGCCGCCGGAGCAGGAGTGGGCGCTGCCTGGACCGGCGGCGGGGGCGGTGCTTCCTTGCCGCAGCCCATCAGGGCGACAGCGGTGATCACGGCAAGGGAAAAGGTCTTGGTCCGCACGTTCATGGCAATGCTCCGTTCAAGGCGACAAATGGCAGGATGGCAGATCGGATGACAAATCAGCCGCGGAAATCTTTGCCTGCTGCCGTGGGCCAGTCAATGCTACCCCACTCCCGCCCAATTGCTGAATGAGTGCAATCCGGCAATTCGAGCAAAGCCCGTATTTGGCCGGGCCAAGACTGCCGTAATCATTTCACGCCCAGTGTCGCGAGCTGCGCACAGATCAGCTTGGCGACCTTGGCATAGCCCGATTCATTCGGGTGGACCTCATTGGCCCAGTCGTTGCTGTCCCCTGTGGTTTCGGGAAGCGCCGGCGTAGTGCAGCCGCGCGTATCGACGACGTAGATTCCGGCCGCGGGATCATGGAAATCGGTGATCGCCTTCAGGACCCGGTTGGCAACACGCTTGATGATTTCATGGCGCAAATCCTTCGGCGCGACGACATCGACCAGCGGCTTGTAAAGCCAGGTGCCGACCGCCGGCATGCCCATCACCTCGGCCTTGGCCGGCCGCGGCATCGGCCAGTCGTAGGTATGGAAGACAAAGGGCGTGGTCTTGTTCATGGACAATGCATGACTGCGCCATGAAATGATTTCCGCGTAGTTCTTCCTCACGTAGGCGATCAAGTCATCGACCGCCGTCCACTTCACGTAGGAATCCGGATCGGCCGGGTCCGCGGCGCCGGCCTTCTGAAGAATGTGGCCGAAGCGTATGGCGTCGAACAGGTCGTTGCCGCCGCCGCTGAGCAGCATGGCCTTGAACCTGCGGTTGCGCATCTCCAGACGGAATCCGGCACCGGCCGTCATGCGCGCCATGTCGCCCACGGTATCGCCCGAGTAGGCGTAGGAAATGGTGGCGGTGCGCTTCACGAAGTCCATCGAGGTCAGGACATTCGGCGAGGGCTTCACGTTCAGGTAGCCCCAGGCGAACCACGAGTCTCCCTCCGCCAGCAGCAGGTTGGCGTAGGCGTTCTGGTTGAACTGGTCCATCTGCTGCGGTTGCAGTTCCGGGTAAATCACCTCGTTCTTCATCGAAGCGCTCCTTGTGGGGGTTTCAGAAAAAACTCGGGCGACCGGGATTGCCGGCCGATGCAACGGCGCCGCCACGGCGGGCAATTTATGCCATGGCGATCGGCTTTTCTACGCCTATGCCGGATGGAAGTCAAGGCGGCCCTGCTGCCCGCGATTCCCCGCACGGGCTGCGCCGGAAAGGCGCATCGCCGCCTGCAATTCCCCCAAGCGCGCCAGGGCCGTTTGTAGGATAATCCGGCCTGGTCGTCGGGAGAGCGTGACACTTTTCCCACCGTCACCGCCGAAGGCGCAACCCCCAGGAACCGCTCAGGCAAAAGGGACCGACGACGCAGCACAAATCTGGAGAGCGGCAGCTCATCGCAATAGCGTGAAGCCTGCCCGCCGACGGAGTAAATCTCTCAGGCGCCAAGGACAGATGGGGATGTGACGGAACCCCGTCGCGCTTCTTGCTGCCATCAGTCCGAGGACCACCATGCCGCTGCGCACACCGCTTTACGACTCCCACCTCGCCGCCAGGGCGAAGATGGTCGACTTCTCCGGTTGGGAGATGCCCATTCACTACGGCTCGCAGATCGAGGAGCACCATGCCGTGCGGCGCGATGCCGGCATGTTCGATGTTTCCCACATGTGCGCGCTGGATCTCGCCGGCCCCGATGCCACGCGCTGGCTGCGCCACCTGCTGGCCAACGACGTGGCGAAACTGACCACGCCGGGCAAGGCGCTGTATTCCTGCATGCTGGACCAGGACGCCGGCGTGATCGACGACCTGATCGTGTATTTCTTCACCCCCGAGCGCTACCGCATCGTGGTGAACGCCGGCACCGCCGCCAAGGACATCGCCTGGATGCGCGGCCAGCTGGAAGGATTCGACGCCGGACTCATCGTGCGCCGCCGCATCAACGGCGATGCGGTCGCCATCATCGCCGCGCAGGGGCCCGATGCGAAGGAACGCCGCCTCACCGGCAGCGATTCGGTGGCGATGATCGCCGTGCAGGGCCCCAGGGCGCGCGAGCGCTTCTGGACCGCCTTCCCCGACAGCCGTGCAGCGACGGAACCGCTGGCCGTGTTCCAGGCCGCCGAGTGGAAGGACTGGATGATCGCCCGCACCGGCTACACCG
This sequence comes from Sulfuritalea sp., assembly GCA_036745235.1. GTDB lineage: Bacteria > Pseudomonadota > Gammaproteobacteria > Burkholderiales > Rhodocyclaceae > Sulfuritalea. Next base: position 3,709 of record DAIOGL010000105.1, on the reverse strand, counting down.
GCGAGGACGGTTTCGAAATCACCATCCCGGCCGACGATGCCGCGCAGGTCTGGCAGAAGCTGCTCGACGCCGGCGTCAAGCCCTGCGGCCTGGGCGCGCGCGACACGCTGCGGCTCGAGGCCGGCATGAATCTCTACGGCCAGGACATGGACGAGGACATCTCGCCCTACGAAGCCGGCCTCAAATGGACGGTCGACCTGAAGGACCCCGCGCGCGACTTCATCGGCAAGGCGGCGCTGGAAGGCAAGCATGCGCGGCCGGTGCGCAACCAGTTCGCCGGCCTGCTGCTGCTCGATCGCGGCGTGCTGCGTGCCCACCAGAAAGTCGTCACGCCGCAGGGCGAGGGCGAAATCACCAGCGGCACGTTTTCACCGAGCCTGAACCAGTCCATCGCGCTGGCCCGCCTGCCCGCGGGCGTCGCCATCGGCAGCGAAGTCGAAGTCGAGATCCGCGACAAGCGCCTCAAGGCGCGCGTCGTCAAACCCAGTTTTGTCCGTAACGGCAAACCATTGATCTGAGGAGCATGTCATGAACACCCCCGCCAACCTGAAATACGCTGCCTCGCATGAATGGGCCCGCGCGGAAGCCGACGGCACCGTCACCATCGGCATCACCGACCACGCCCAGGAAGCCCTGGGCGACATCGTCTTCCTCGAACTGCCGGCCGTCGGCCGCGTGGTCAAGGCCGGCGAGGAATGCGCCGTGGTCGAATCGGTGAAGGCCGCCTCCGACATCTACTCGCCCGTATCGGGCGAAGTGGTGGACATCAACCAGGCCGCCGTCGACGCGCCGGAATCGGTCAATGCCGACGCCTACGCCACCTGGCTGTTCCGCATCAAGCCTGCCGATGCTGCGCAACTCGCCGCCGAACTGGGCGGCCTGCTCGACGCCGCGGCCTACGCCGCCACGCTTTGAGCGATCGTCATGCACGCTGAGAACCTGACGATACCGCTCACCCGACTCGAACACCGCGACGAATTCATCGGCCGCCACATCGGCCCCGACGAGCATGTCATCGCCGGCATGCTTGCCGCGATCGGCACCCGGTCGCTCGACACGCTGATCGGCGAAACGGTGCCGGCAGCGATACGCCTGCAGCGCCCGCTCGACCTGCCGGCGCCGATGCCGGAGCACGCGGCGCTGGCGGCCCTGAAGGCCATCGCGGCGAAGAACGTGCTGAAGAAGTCGCTGATAGGACAGGGCTACTACGGCACGCACACGCCGCCGGTGATCCTGCGCAACCTGTTCGAGAACCCGGGCTGGTACACCGCCTACACGCCCTACCAGGCCGAGATCGCCCAGGGCCGGCTCGAAGCGCTGCTGAACTACCAGCAGATGGTGATCGACCTCACCGGGCTGGAAATCGCCAACGCTTCCCTGCTCGACGAAGCCACCGCCGCCGCCGAGGCCATGACCATGGCGCGGCGCATTTCGAAGGCCAAGGGCAATGTCTTCTTCGTCGATGAGGCCGCCTTCCCGCAAACCATCGACGTGATCAGAACGCGCGCCGCCTATTTCGGCTTCGAACTGGTTTTCGGCAAGCCCGAAGACGCAAGCACGCACGACTTGTTCGGCGCCCTGCTGCAATACCCCAATGCGCGCGGCGAAATTTCCGACCTGACCACCGCGATCGCCACGATCAAGGGCAAGGGCGGCGTGGTTGCCGTGGCCTCCGACCTGATGGCGCTGGTGCTGCTGAAATCGCCCGGCGAAATGGGCGCCGACATCGCGCTCGGCTCCTCGCAGCGCTTCGGCGTGCCGATGGGCTTCGGCGGCCCGCACGCCGCCTTCTTCGCCACCCGCGAATCGCATGTGCGCTCGATGCCGGGCCGCATCATCGGCGTCTCCAAGGATGCGCGCGGCAAGACCGCCTACCGCATGGCGCTGCAAACCCGCGAGCAGCACATCCGCCGCGAGAAGGCCAATTCCAACATCTGCACCTCGCAGGTGCTGCTCGCCAACATCGCCGGCATGTACGCGGTGTGGCACGGGCCCGAAGGCCTGCGCACCATCGCCGGCCGCATCCACCGCCTGACCGCGCTGCTGGCCGGCGCCCTCGGCGTCAGCGGACGCGACTTCTTCGACAGCTTCGAACTAAAAGTCGGCGCCGGCGAGACGGCGAAAATCATCAAGGCGGCCTGCGACGCGGGCTATAACCTGCGCCGCGTCGACGATGCAACCATCGGCATCAGCCTCGACGAGACCACCACGCGCGAAGACGTCGCCGCACTGCTCAATATCTTCGGCAAGACGACGCCCGTGGAAGCCCTCGACACCGCGCGGCCCTGCGCGATTCCCGTCACGCTGCAGCGGCGCGAACCGATCCTGGCGCATCCGGTATTCAACACGCACCACACCGAGCACGGCATGCTGCGCTACCTCAAGCGCCTGCAGAACCGCGACCTCGCGCTCGACCACGCGATGATTCCGCTCGGCTCCTGCACCATGAAGCTCAACGCCGCGGCCGAGATGATCCCGGTGTCGTGGCCCGAGTTCGCCCGGATGCACCCCTTCGTGCCGCTCGACCAGGCGCAGGGCTACCTCGAGCTGATCACCGGGCTGGAGAACCAGCTCAAGGCGATCACCGGCTTCGATGCCATCTGCATGCAGCCGAACTCCGGCGCGCAGGGCGAGTACACCGGCCTCGTCGCGATCCGACGCTACCAGAACGCCAACGGCCAGAGCCATCGCAACGTCTGCCTGATCCCGAAGTCGGCCCACGGCACCAACCCGGCGACGGCGCAGATGTGCGGCCTCGAGGTAGTGGTCGTGGCCTGCGACGACAACGGCAACGTCGATGTCGCCGACCTCAAGGCCAAGGCGGAACAGCACGCCGCGAACCTGTCCTGCCTGATGATCACCTATCCGTCGACGCACGGCGTCTTCGAGGAAGCCGTGAAGGACATCTGCGCCATCGTGCATGCCCACGGCGCACAGGTGTACATGGACGGCGCCAACCTCAACGCGCAGGTCGGCCTCTGCCGGCCGGCCGACATCGGCGCCGACGTCTCGCACATCAACCTGCACAAGACCTTCGCCATCCCGCACGGCGGCGGCGGACCGGGCATGGGCCCGATCGGCCTCAAGGCGCACCTCGCGCCCTTCATGGCCAACCACGTGGTGCAGGGCATCGCCGGCCCGCATGGCGGACAGGGCGCCGTGTCCGCCGCCCCCTGGGGCTCGGCCTCGATCCTGCCGATCTCCTGGATGTACATGACCATGATGGGCGGCACGGGGCTGACGCGCGCCACCGAGATCGCGATCCTCAATGCCAACTACGTCGCGGCGCGCCTCAAGGACCACTATCCGGTGCTCTATACCGGCAGCCAGGGCCGCGTCGCCCACGAATGCATCCTCGACGTGCGCGCCATCAAGGCCGCCACCGGCGTCGCCGAAACGGACATCGCCAAGCGCCTGATGGACTACGGCTTCCACGCCCCGACGGTGAGCTTCCCGGTCGGCGGCACGCTGATGGTGGAGCCGACGGAATCCGAGGACAAGGCCGAGCTCGACCGCTTCTGCGCCGCGATGATCGCGATCCGCGACGAAATCCGCCGCATCGAGAACGGCGAATGGGCGCTCGACGCCAGCCCGCTCAAGCACGCGCCGCACACCGCCGCCGACCTGGTCGGCGACTGGACGCGGCCCTACTCGCGCGAGCTCGCGCTGTTCCCGCTGCCCTGGGTGGCGGAGAACAAGTTCTGGCCCT
>DAIOGL010000104.1:0-8308 GCA_036745235.1 Sulfuritalea sp. | reverse complement strand
CGCCGCACCGGCGCCGGCAGCGCGGCGGCGGCCAGCTTGTCGAGCGCGAGCCATTGCCGGCCGGCTTCCATGGCGTGCGGCGCGGGTTCGACCTGCATCCTGAGCGGCGCGATGTGCAGGCGGAAATGGCTGAAGGCGTGCACAAGAGTCGGCGCCGGCGAGACGGCGACTACGCGGCAGGGGAAGTGGCGCCTGGCCCATTCCTGCGCGTCGGCGCCTTCAGGCAGTTCGGGCAGCGAGAGCAATCCGCCCCAGATGCCGGCGGGCGGCCGGGTTTCCAGCAGCACGCGATTGTCGTTGAGCAGCACCAGCAGCGTGGCGTGGCGCAGCGGAATCTCGCGGCGCGGTTTGGCTTGCGGCAGTTCTGCGATGCGTCCCGTCGCGCGGGCGACGCAGGTGTCGGCCAGCGGGCAGGTTTCGCAGCGCGGTTTGCCGCGCGTGCACACCATGGCGCCGAGATCCATCTGCGCTTGGTTGTAGATGGCGCCGTGGCGCGCCGGCATGAGTTCCGCGGCCAGAGTCCAGAGCCGCTTCTCCACCGCGCCGCTGCCGGGAAAGCCCTCGATGCCGAAGGCGCGGCACAGCAGGCGCTTGACGTTGCCGTCGAGTATCGGCGCGTGGGCGCCGAAGCAGAAGGTCGCGATCGAGTTGGCGGTGGAGCGGCCGATGCCCGGCAGTTGCGCAATGACGGCGGGATCGTGCGGAAACCTGCCGCCGTGCTGCGTTATCACGGCGCGCGCCGCCGCGTGCAGGTTGCGTGCCCTGGCGTAGTAGCCGAGCCCGCTCCACAGCGCCATGACGTCCTCGACCGGCGCCGCGGCGAGGTCGGCGAGCTGCGGAAAGCGCTCGAGGAAGCGCAGGTAATACGGAATCACCGTCGCCACCTGCGTCTGCTGCAGCATGATTTCCGACAGCCAGACGCGGTAGGGGTCGGTGGTGTTCTGCCACGGCAGGTCGTGGCGGCCGTGGCGCTTGTGCCAGCGGATCAGGCGCGCGGCGAAGCCGCGCGCCGTGGGCCACAATACAGCCATCCCCCCAGCCCCCTTCCCGGGGAAGGGGGTGACCGTGGTTCGCCGCTGGCGCGGCTCCGTATCGTTGGCGGCATCCCCTTGGGGCGGCCCTGCGGAGATGCTCACCCCTTGACGGGCTTCACACGGCTCGCCGCGAGCTTGGCGCGCTGCCGCGCTTCGTCGGTCGTGTCGGCGTTGGCCACGGCGACGCCCATGCGGCGCTTCTTGAAACTTTCCGGCTTGCCGAACAGGCGCAGGTCGGATTCCGGCACCTGCAGCGCGGCGGCGACGCCTTCGAAGGCGATGCCCTTTTCCTCCAGCCCGCCGTAGATCACCGCTGAGGCACCCGGGCGGCGCAAGGAGGTGTCGACCGGCAGGCCGAGGATCGCCCGCGCATGCAGTTCGAATTCGGAGAGACGCTGCGTCGCCAGCGTCACGAGGCCCGTGTCGTGCGGGCGCGGGCTGACTTCGGAGAACCACACCTGGTCGCCCTTGACGAACAGCTCGACGCCGAAGATGCCCCGCCCGCCGAGGTTGCCGGTGATGGCGCGGGCGATGTCGCGCGATTTCTGCAGCGCGACCGGCGTCATCGCCATCGGCTGCCAGCTCTCGACGTAATCGCCATTCACCTGCACATGGCCGATCGGCTCGCAGAAGAAAGTCTCGACGTGGCCTGACGCTCCCACCGCGCGCACCGTGAGCTGGGTGATTTCGTAGTCGAAGTCGATGAATCCTTCGACGATCACTCGACCCGCGCCGACGCGGCCGCCGGCCTGCGCGTAGTCCCAGGCCTTCTGTACGTCGGCCTGGCTCTTCAGCAGCGACTGGCCCTTGCCGGAGGACGACATCACGGGTTTGACGACGCAGGGGAAGCCGATGCCGTCGCCCGCATTTCCGTCAATGGCCGCCTGCATTTCGGCCAGAGAATCGGCGAACTTGTAGGGCGAGACAGGCAGCCCGAGTTCCTCGGCGGCGAGCCGGCGTATCCCTTCGCGGTTCATGGTCAATTGCGCGGCGCGCGCGGTCGGGATGAATTCGGGGCGATGCCCGGCCACGCCGTCGCGCTCCATCTCTACCAGCGCGGCGGTGGCGATGGCCTCGATCTCGGGCACCACGAGGTGCGGCTTTTCCTTTTCGATCAGCGCGCGCAGGGCCGCGCCGTCGGTCATGGTCACCACATGGCTGCGATGCGCGACCTGCATGCCCGGCGCATCGGCATAGCGATCGACGCCGATCACCTCGCAACCGAGGCGCTGCAATGCGATAATTACCTCCTTGCCCAGTTCGCCGCAACCCAGCAGCATCACGCGCGTGGCGGACGGAGACAGCGGAGTGCCGATACGATCCATGAAACCCATCAGGTGCTCCCGATAAAAATAGTTTGCCCCCCGATTTTAGAGCCTCTTGAGATGTCAGCCCCGATGAACCAGCAGGTCCCGCCGTTTCTCGATACCCGCAGCCTGCGCGACGCGCTGGGCGAATTCGCCACGGGCGTTGCGGTAATCACCGCGCGCGCCGCCGACGGCACGCCGGTCGGCGTCACCATCAATTCCTTCGCCTCGGTTTCGCTCGAGCCGCCGCTGGTGCTGTGGAGCCTCGGCCTGCAGTCGCCCTCGCTGGCGGTGTTCGAATCGTGCAGCCATTACGCGATCAATGTGCTTGCCGCCGACCAGGCCGAGTTGTCGCAACGCTTTTCCCAGCCGCAGGACGACAGGTTCGCCGGCATCGACCCGGGAGTCGGCGCCGGCGCCACGCCGATCCTGCCCGGCTGCTGCGCCTGGTTCGAGTGCCGCAACGAAATTCGCTATCCGGGCGGCGACCACCTGATTTTTGTCGGCCACGTGGAGAACTTCAGTCGCGACGGGAAGCCGCCGCTGATCTTCCACGGCGGGCGCTACCGCGCGCTCGCTTGACGCCACATCAATCGTCCACGCGCGTCGGCTGGATCGCGGTCGCGGCCACGATCTGCATCTGGACCGGGTTCATCCTCGTCACGCGCGCCGGCGGCAAAGGCGTGCTGACCGGCTGGGATGTCACCGCGCTGCGCTTCGGCGTCGGCGCGCTGATCGCCGTGTTCTTCCTGCCGCGCGTGAGCCTGCCGCCGCGCAAGGTGATTGCGCTGTTTTCGCTGTTCGGCGGCATCGGCTACGCGGTCGCGGTGTATTCGGCCTTTCGCATGGCGCCGGCAGCCCACGCTGCGGTACTGATGCCCGGCGCGCTGCCGTTCTCGACCGCGGTGATCGCCTGGCTGTGGCTCAAGCAGGCGCCCTCGCGGGGGCAGCGCATCGCACTCGGGCTGGTCTTCGCCGGCATCGTGCTGACCGCCGCCGATACCTTCTCTCACGGCGCACGAATCACCGGTCTGCAGCTGGTCGGCGACGTCCTGTTCCTCTGCGGCTCGTCCTCCTGGGCGATGTTCACCCTGCTGCTGCGCCGTTACCCGATGCAGCCGCTGGCCGCGACGGTGACCACCACCCTGGGCAGTGCGGTCGTGTATCTGCCGCTGTGGTGGCTGTTCCTGCCGAGCACCCTGGCACAGGCCCCGGCGGCGGAGATTCTCATGCAGGCGGTGTATCAGGGCGTGCTGGTGGTGTTCGTCGCCATGCTGCTGTACACGCTGGCGGTGCGCCATCTCGGCGCGCAGACGGTAGCCCTGCTGATGGCGGTGGTGCCCGGCCTTTCTGCGCTGGCGGCTGTGCCCGTGCTGGATGAGCCGCTGTCGCTGCTGGCCATGGCCGGGCTGGCGGCGGTGACGGCGGGCGCGGTGCTCGGAGCGCGGCAAGCCCCCGGCATCAAATAAGCCGCCGCGCGCGGGCATCGTTCGCCCTCGCGCCCGAAGTGCCTAGTGGTAGCGGTGGGCCTGAGGATTCCAGGAAAACAGCGCGCGCAGGCCATGGTTGAGCGCTGTCAGCAGCCGGTCGAACAAGTGCTGCATTTCCTTGGCCCGCATTTCGTGGGCTTCCCGTTCAATCTGGGCAATGTTGATGGGGGACATGATGGTCTCCTGGTTATGGTGCGGTGCAACACCGCATGAATGAACTGTAATTACATATTGGATAAAGCACAATTAGCATCGATGGAACAACATTGATGAATATTCGTCCATAATGCTCGGATGGATCGTGCTGCCGAGATGACCGCTTTTGTCCGCGCCGTGGAAACCGGGGGCTTCTCTGCCGCCGCCCGGGACATGGGGCTGACGCCATCCGCCCTCTCCAAACTGGTGACGCGCCTCGAAGACCGGCTCGGCGCCCGGCTCCTGCAGCGGACCACCCGCCGGCTGCAGCTGACGGCCGAAGGCGAAGCCTTCTACGCCAGGGCCCGCCCCATCCTGACCGCCATGGACGAGGCCGAGGCCGAGGTCACCGAGGCCTCGGCCAGTCCGCGCGGCCTGCTGCGCCTGCACTGCGGATCGGCCTTCGGCATGCACCCGCTGGCTCCGGCCATCCCGCGCTTCCAGGAGCTTCATCCCGAAGTCGAGCTGGACATCACCATCAGCGATGAACCGCCGGACGCGATGGAGGAAGGCATCGACCTGGCGATCCGCATCGGCCCGCTCGACGAGTCGTCGATGGTGGCGCGGCGCATCTGCAATCTCGAGCGGGTGATCTGCGCCTCGCCCGCCTACCTCGCGCGGCGCGGCACGCCGCGCACGCCCGATGACCTGCAGCAGCACAACTGCCTGTGGATGACCAGCCTGCCGGCCCTGCGCCGCTGGCCCTTCGACACCGACGACGGCATCCGCGTCGTGCAGGTCGGCGGCAATGTCGCCGCCAACACGGCCGAGACCGTGCTGCAACTGGCGGTAGCCGGCGTCGGCATCACGCGCCTGACCGACGTCATCGTCGGCGACGCGATCCGTCGCGGCGAACTGGTGGCGATCCTGACCGACTGGCATCACGTCGAACCCGTGCCCCTGTACGCCACCTATCCCAGCGGCCGCAACCTGTCGCCGAAAGTGCGCGCCATGGTGGATTTTCTGGTCGCGGAGTTCGGTCCCGCGCCGTGGCGGCGGGGCCGCGCCTGAGGCGTCCCCGCCCGCCGCAAGACCACCGCGCTATGATTGCCCGTGAGAGACTTCTCCGCCTGGCGCCAAGACCATGAATCCGAAGCTTCGACGTTTCAAAAAACCGGCGCTGATCGCGGCGGGCCTGATCGCGTTCGTTCTCGGGTTCGCCTGGCTGGCGCTGCCCGGGATCGTCCAGTGGCAGGCGGAAAAATTCATCGCCGAAAAGACCGGCCACCGCCTGAGCCTCGCCCGCCCCGAGGTCAATCCGCTGGCCCTGAGCGTGCGCCTGCGCGATCTGCGCCTCGTCGATCCGGCCGGTGCGCCGCTGCTGGCTTTCGGCGAACTGTTCGTCGATCTCTCGGCGGCGAGCCTGACCCGGCGCGCGCTGGTGTTCGACGAGATCCGCCTCGACGGCCTGAATGCCGGCCTGATCCAGCGCAAGGATGGCGGCCTCAACTGGAGCCCCCTGCTCGCTGCGCTGCAAAGCAAGGAGCCGCAGCCCGAGCCCAAGGGTCTGCCGCGCCTCGACATCCGGCATTTGCGCATCAGCGGTGCGCAAATGCAATTGACCGACCAGCGCCTGACGCCGGCCTTCGCCACCGGCATCGAGCCGCTCGACCTCGAACTCACCGACGTATCGACCCTGCCCGATGACACCGGCAAGTTCAGGCTGACAGCCAAAACTCCGTTCGGTGCGCATCTGACCTGGACCGGCGACCTCACCCTGAACCCGATCGCGAGCAGCGGCCGCATCGACCTCGGCGCGGTCGATCTGCAGCGTCTGGCGCCGCTGCTGCAAGGCAAGCTGCCGATTGCGCCGCCCTCCGGCATCGTCGCCTTCGGCGCCGATTACCGACTGGCCCAGGCCGGCGGCACGCTGGGCCTGAAGCTCGAGAAAATCGGCCTCTCGGCGTCGGCGCTGCGGCTGCAGCAGGGGCCGGGCGCCACGCTGCCGCAGCTGGCGGTCGACCGGGTCGAGATCAGGGAGGGAAGCTTCGACCTGGGGACCGGACAGCTTGCCCTGGCTGCGATCGAACTGCATGGCAATCGCGTCGAGGCGATGCTCGACAGGAAGGACCGCCAGCCCGTGCTGAAGCTCGATGACATCGTCCTGACCGATGCAAGGGTCGATCTTCCCGGGCGCAAGGCCGCGCTGGCAGCGCTGACGCTCAAGGGCGGCGGCATCAGCGCGCGGCGCGACGCGCAGGGCAGGATCGATCTTCTCGGCCTGATGGACGGCCTCGGCGACAAGTCCGCGTCGAAAACGGCGGCTGCCGCCAAGCCAACGACGCCGGCCGCCCAGCCCGCGGCACCGTGGCAGTTCAATGTCAGACAGGTGGCGCTCGCCGGCTTCGCCATGACGCTGCGCGACGAAAGCGTGGCACCCGCAGTCCAACTGGATCTCGACAACGTCACCGTTGCGGTCGACGGCGTCAGCGAAAACCTCAAGGCGCCGCTGCCGCTAAAGGCCAGCCTCGACGTGCGCAGCGGCGGCCGGGTGGAAGTCGCCGGCAAGTTCACGCCGGCCGGTGCCGTAGGCGACCTGCAGGTGAAACTGAGCGGTCTGGCGCTGAAAGTCGCGCAGCCCTACGTCTCGAAATTCGCCGTGCTGGATGTTGCCGGCGGCGAGGTCGCGGCGGCAGGGCGCGTGACGCGTGACGCCAAATCCAGCGGCTATCGCGGCAGCTTTGCCGTGCGCGACCTGCGCCTCAACGAAGCCGGCACGAAGAATGTCTTCCTCGCCTGGAAATCGCTTTCCAGCAGCGATCTTGCGCTGAGTCCGACTCGGCTCGAGATGGCCCTGCTGTCGCTCGACGGGCTCGATACCAAGCTGATCATCGACAAGGACAAGTCGACCAACCTCCAGCGCGTGCTGCACAAGGAGCACGCCGCCGTACCGCCGGCGCCGACTCCTGCCGCACCGCCTGCGGCGCAGGCGGCACCGCCCGCCGTCGCCGCGATAGCGCCGGCCAGGCCGGAACCGCCGGGCTTCCTGGTCAATATCGACCGTCTGCGCTTTCGCAATGGCGCGATGTTCTTTGCCGACAACTCCCTGGTTTTCCCCTTCGGCACCCGCATTCACAATTTGAGAGGGTCGATCGTCGGGCTATCGTCGCGACCCGGTGCGCCCGGCCAGGTGGAGCTCGACGGCGAAGTCGACGAGTTCGGCCTGGCCCGCGCGGCGGGGCAGGTGGACTTCTTCAAGCCCACCGAGTTCATGGACCTCAAGGTGGTTTTCCGCAATGTCGAGATGACGCATCTGACCCCCTACTCGGCCACCTTCGCCGGCCGCAAGATCAATTCCGGCAAGCTGTCGCTCGAGCTCGAATACAAGATCAAGCAGCGCCAGTTGCTGGGTGAAAACCGGATCATCATCGATCGCCTCGAACTCGGCGAGCGGGTCGAGAGTCCGACGGCGAAGGATCTGCCGCTCGATCTGGCGATCGCCATCCTCAGCGATTCCGACGGCCGCATCGACCTCGGCCTGCCGATTGCCGGCAGCCTCGACGACCCGCAGTTCAGCTATGGCGCGATCGTCTGGAAGGCCATCACCAACGTGCTGACCAAGATCGTCACTGCGCCCTTCCGCGCCCTGGGGGCGCTGTTCGGCGGCGGCGGCGAGAAGATCGACGACATCGCCTTCGAAGCCGGCGCGACCCGCCTGACGCCGCCCGAGCGCGAGAAGCTGGTGCGTCTCGCCACCGTGCTCAACAAGCGGCCGGGGCTCGCGCTCAGCGTGTCCGGCACCTGGGCGGACGTCGATCGCGTCTCGCTGCAGGATCTGCAAATGCGTCGCGCGGTGGCCGACAAGAGCGGCTCGCCGGCAGGCGCGAAAGGCGATCCGGGGCCGCTGTCGACGCGTGCGCCCAAGGTGCAGGCCGCGCTGGAAAGCCTGTTCGCCGACAGCTTCGGCAGCGCCGAGCTCGCGGCGCTGAAGGACGGCTTTCGCAGCGCCAATCCGGGCCAGCTGGAGGAAAGCATGACCGGCAAGATGATGTCGCGCCTCTCCAGCCTCATGCGCGAGAAGCGCAGCCTCAGCGAAGCCGAAGTGGGCCGGCTCAAGGGCGCGGATTTCTATGCCGTGCTGTTCGAGCGCCTGCGCGCCAAGCAGGTCGTGCCGGACGATGCGCTGCAGGCGCTGGCTGTCCGCCGTGCCGAGTACGCGCTGGAGAACCTGAAGGCGGCAGGCGCGCCCGAGGCCCGCCTCCGTCAGGGCGCGGCCGCAAAGAGCGAAACCGGGGGCCGCGAGATCCTGCTCAAGCTCGAACTCGGCAAGGCCGGCGGCTGA
>DAIOGL010000103.1:0-8381 GCA_036745235.1 Sulfuritalea sp. | reverse complement strand
CATCGCCAGCGACGAGTCGTCATTGATGTTGTACACCCGGTTCGCCCGTCCCCGCGAGAGTGCCGCGATGCAGGCGCGACCGAGGTCGTCGGCGTGGATGTGGTTGGTATGGCTGTCCTCGCCGTGCAGCATGAGCGGCAGCCCCTTGTGCAGCCGTTCCAGCGGCAGCCGGTCGGCCGCGTAGATGCCCGGCGCGCGCAGGATGCTGACGCGGCAGAGCCCGCGCTCCTCGCGGCCGAAGCGGCGCAGGTGTCGTTCGGCATCGATGCGCCGTGCCGCCCGCGCCGACTGTGCGGCGGGCGTTCGCGTCTCTCCCACCCGGGCGCCGCCGCAATCGCCATAGACGCCACTGGTGCTGATGTAGACAAGTTGGCGTGGTAGACTTTTCCCGCGTTGCAGGACGGCAATCAGATTCCGCGTGCGCGGATCGCCAGTCCCTTGCGACGGTGGCGGTGCGCTGTGGATCACCGCATCGGATATACCGGCCAGCCGCGCCAGCGTATCGGGCCGGTCGAGATCGCCCTCGATCTGCGTGACGCCCAGCGCTGCCAGTTGTGGATCGCGTTGGCGTACCAGCGCCAGTACCTGCCAGCGCTGCACGAGTTGCGGCAGCGCGCGGCGCATGACATCACCGCAACCAATTATCAGCAATCTTCGCATCGGACGATTATCGCATGGCCCCAGTCGCCTCATTTCGCGTCACGCTTCAGCCCAGCGGGCATACATTCACCACCGACGGCAGCGACTCGGTGCTGCAGGCGGCCCTCGATGCCGGCCTGACCCTGCCCTACGGCTGCCGCAACGGCGCCTGCGGCGCCTGCAAGGGCCGCGTCATCGACGGTCTGGTGGATCACGGCCCGGCCCAGGAGCAGGCCTTGCCGACGGCGGATCGTGTCAGCGGCCTGGCCTTGTTCTGTTGCGCCAAGCCGCTCTCCGACCTGGTGCTCGAATGCCGCGAAGTGGGCACGGCGAAGGATATCCCGGTCAAGATCATGCCCTGCCGGGTGCAGAAGATCGAGCGTGTCGCCGCGGATGTGATCGTGCTGAGCCTCAAATTGCCGGCCAACGAGCGCCTGCAGTTCCTTGCCGGACAGTACATCGAGTTCCTCCTCAAGGATGGCAAGCGGCGGGCTTTCTCGATCGCCAACGCGCCGCATGACGACGGCTTCCTGCAACTGCATATCCGCCTGATCGCCGGCGGCGAATTCACCGGCCATGTCTTCGGCGCGATGAAGGAAAAGGACATCCTGCGCTTCCAGGGCCCCTACGGCAGCTTCTTCCTGCGCGAGGAATCGACCAAGCCGATGATTCTGCTCGCCGGCGGCACGGGCTTTGCGCCGATCAAGGCGCTGGTGGAACACGCCATTCACCACAACATCGCGCGGCCGATGGAGATCTACTGGGGCGCGCGCAACCGTGCCGGGCTCTATCTGCCTGATCTTCCGCTGGAATGGGCGGCGGCGCACAGCCACGTCCGCTATGTGCCGGTGCTGTCCGACGCGACGGAGCAGGACGCATGGCAGGGGCGAACGGGCCTGGTGCACCGCGCCGTGCTCGAGGACCACGCCGATCTTTCGGCCTATCAGGTCTACGCCTGCGGTGCGCCGGCCATGATCGACGCGGCACGCACCGAATTCGTCGTGCGGGGTTTGCCGGCCGAAGAGTTTTTCGCCGACGCCTTTACCTTTGCGCCGGCGGCAAGCGCACCGGCTCTCGCCTGACGCGGCTTGCCTCGCCGTAGCGCCGGCGCCGACTCGTTGACTATTCGCCCAAGTAGGCGGTGCGCACGCGCGAATCGGCAAGCAGTGCAGACGAACTGTCGGCCAGGGTGATGAGGCCGCTTTCCATCACATAGCCGCGCGAACAGACCTCCAGCGCGAGCCTGGCGTTCTGCTCGACCAGCAGTATCGTCATGCCCTCCGCGGCAACCGCACGAACCACTTCGAAGACCTTTTCCACCAGCAGCGGCGCGAGGCCCATCGAGGGTTCGTCGAGCAGCAGGAGTCTGGGCCGGCCCATCAGGGCGCGACCGATGGCGAGCATCTGCTGCTCGCCGCCGGAGAGCGTACCCGCGACTTGCGCCTTGCGTTCCTTGAGGCGCGGCAACAGGGCGTAAACGCGGTCGAAATCATCAGCGATACCGGAGGCATCGCTGCGGTGGTAGGCGCCCATCGCGAGGTTTTCGGCAACTGTCAGCCGGGAGAAGATGCCGCGGCCTTCCGGCACCAGCGCAAGTCCCCTGCCGATCAGTTCGTGCCCGGGCAAAGTCTCGATGCGTTCGGTCCGGTAGTGAATCTCGCCGCGCGAGGGGATCATGCGCGCCAGGGCCTTGAGCGCGGAGGTCTTGCCGGCGCCGTTGGCGCCGATCAGGCAAACGACCTCGCCTTCCTCCACGGCGAAGGAAATCCCTTTCACGGCCGCAATGCCGCCGTAGTGAACCTCGAGGTTCAGTGCCTCAAGCAGCGCCTGTGCCAAGATAGGCCTCGATGACTTTCGGATTGGCGCGCACCGCTTCGGGCACGTCCTCGGCAATCTTCTCGCCGTAGTCCAGCACCGCGACGCGGTCGCACAGCCCCATCACCAGCTTGACGTCGTGCTCGATCAGCAACACGGTCAGCCCGTCCTTGCGCAGTCCTTCGATCAGGCCGCGCAGGGCCGTGGTCTCGGTCGCGTTCATGCCGGCCGCAGGCTCGTCGAGCGCCAGCAGTTCGGGATCGGTGGCCAGTGCGCGGGCGATCTCCAGCCGGCGCTGATCGCCATAGGAAAGCTGGCGGGCCAGATCGTGGGCGCGGTCGGCAATGCCCACGTAGTGCAGCAGTTCCTGCGCGCGGCGGCGAATGGCGCCTTCCTCGGTGCGCTCCGCGCGCGTGCGCAGGATCGCGCTCAACACACCGGCGCGGGTGCGCACGTGACGGCCGACCATCACGTTTTCCAGCGACGTCATGTTGGCGAAGAGGCGGATGTTCTGGAAAGTGCGCGCGATGCCGGCCGCCGCCACCGCATGCGGGCTCGCCAGGTCCAGCGCCGCACCGGCAAACTGCACCTCGCCGCGGTCGCGCGGATAGAGGCCGGTGAACACGTTGAACAGCGTGGTCTTGCCGGCACCATTGGGTCCGATCAGGCCGTAGATTTCGCCGCGGTTTATGGTCAGGGACACATCCTTCAATGCCTGCACACCGCCGAAGCGCTTGGTGATGCCGCGGGCTTCGAGCAGGACGGTGCTCATGCGCGGTTCTCGCTCATTTCACGGCGATGTCGGGTTTCCGGCCACAGGCCGGCGGGACGGAAGCGCATGGTCAGCACCAGTGCCACGCCGAACACCAGCATGCGCAGCACCTCGGGATCGACCAGCAGCTTGCCGAACAGGGCGCGCTGTATCGGCTCCACGGTATACCTCAGCAGTTCCGGAACGAAGGAAAGCAGCATCGCGCCGGCGATCACACCCCAGATGTTGCCCATGCCGCCGAGCACCACCATGGTCAGCACCATTATCGACTCGCTCAAGACGAAGCTCTCCGGGCTGACGAAGCCCTGGATCGCGGCAAACATGCCGCCGGCGATGCCGCCGAATGACGCGCCCATGGCGAAGGCCAGCAGCTTGATGTTGCGCGTGTTGATGCCGCTGGCCTTGGCCGCGATCTCGTCCTCGCGGATGGCGACCCAGGCGCGGCCGATGCGCGAATCCTGCAGGCGGCGGTTGATCACGATCACCGCCAGCAGCACCAGCAGCAGGAAGTAGTAGTACTTGATCGGGCCGCTGAAGACCAGCGTGCCGATCGTGTCGCTGGCAGAAAAGTTCAGCGGTCCGATCTGGAACGGGTCGATCCGGTTGATGCCCTTCGGACCGTTGGTCAGGTTGACCGGAGAGGAGAGATTGTTCATGAAAATGCGCACGATCTCGCCGAAGCCAAGCGTGACGATGGCGAGGTAATCGCCGCGCAGTCGCAAGGTCGGCGCACCGAGTATGACTCCGGCGACGCAGGCGACCGCGGCGCCGATCGGCAGGATGACCCAGAACGGCAGATGCAGTCCGAAGTGCGGCGAGGCCAGCAGCGCATAGACGTAGGCGCCGACCGCGAAGAATGCCACGTAGCCGAGATCGAGCAGGCCAGCGAAGCCGACCACGATGTTGAGGCCCAGCGACAGCAGCACGAACAGCACGGCGAAATTGGTGATGCGCACCCAGGCCGTGCCCGCCGACGCCAGCACGAAGGGCAGGGCAATCAGCGCGATGGCGATCAGGGCCAGGCCGATACGTTCGCGATTTGTCACTGGACTAACCTTCCCCCGGCCCCCACCCCAAGGGTGGGGGTGACTGCGGTTCGCCGCTGCGCGGCTCCGGGTCGTGACTGGCGCCCCTTCGGACGGCCGGGCAGGGCGCTCGTCATGCCCGTTCCGAAACACGTTCGCCGAGCAGGCCGGACGGACGGAACACCAGCACCAGAATCAGCATCAGGAAGGCGAACACATCCTGGTAGTTGCTGCCGAACAGCACGAAATTGCCGCCGTCGGCGCACTGGGTGCTCAGCAAGCCATGGGCGATCGGCCAGTGGCACAGGTCGGTGAGTTCGCCGACGTAGCCGGTGCCGAGCGCTTCCACCAGACCGAGCAGGATGCCGCCGAGCATGGCGCCGGCGATGTTTCCGATGCCGCCCAGCACCGCAGCGGAGAAGGCCTTGAGGCCGAGGCTGAAGCCCATCGTGTAATGGGCGATGCCGTAGTAGCTGCCGTACATCACGCCGGCCACGGCGCCGAGACCCGCGCCGATGACAAAGGTGAAGGCGATCACGCGGTCGGCATTGACGCCCATCAGGCCGGCGACATGGACATTCTCGGCCGTGGCTCGAATCGCGATGCCGAAGCGGGTGCGATAGACGAACCAGGAGATGCCCGCCATCATCGTCAATGACAGAAGAATGATCGCGATCTGCACGCTGCTGATTGCCGCGCCGCCGATGCCGAATACGCGGTTGTCGATGATCTGCGGAAACGCCAGCGGATTGCGGCCCCAGGCCAGCAGGGCCAGATGCTGCAGGATGATCGACATGCCGATCGCCGTGATCAGCGGCGCCAGCCGCGGCGCGTGGCGCAGCGGGCGGTAGGCCATGCGCTCCAGCAGATAGCCCATGGTCATGCAAGCGGGAATCGCCGCGATCACGCCGGCCAGCACAATGACCAGCGGCGGCAGGCCGCTGCCGGCCAGGGAGGTGATGATGGAAAAGGCCACCATGGCGCCGATCATCACCACTTCGCCGTGGGCGAAGTTGATCAACTGGATGACGCCGTAGACCATGGTGTAGCCGAGCGCGACAACGGCATAGACGCTGCCGGTAGTGAGGCCATTGATGATCTGCTGGAGCAGGATGTCCATTGACGTATGTTGGCGAATCGCAAGGATACCGTCCCCGAATTCTGCGGGGACATAAAAACGGGGAAGCCGCCGGAGGGCGACTTCCCCGTTTGGTTCAGCGTGAGCTTACTTCTTTGCCGGAGCCGGTGCTGCCGGAGCCGCCGCCGGCGCGGGCGCAGGAGCAGCAGGTGCCGCCGCTGGAGCAGTCGGAGCCGCGGCAGCAGGCGCCGCAGCCGGAGCAGCAGTTGCCGGCGCACCGGCCGCGGGCGCACCAGCCGCTGGAGCAGCAGTCGGCGCTGGCGCAACGGCGACGGGGGCATTGGCCTGCGCATACTCATCCAGCGTCATCGACTTGCCGCTCTTGAGGATGGCGATCGGCGTGATCTTGCCTTCCTTCAAGGTGAAGATCGTCATCTCGGCGTCCTTGCGGTCGCCCTTTTCGTCGAACTTGATGTTGCCGCTGGCACCGTTGTAATCGCTGGCGGCGAGTGCCGGCAAATACTTGGCCGGGTCCGGCGAGTCGGCCTTCTTCATCGCAGCGATCAGCAGGTTGGCGGCATCGTAGGTGAAGGGCGAGTAGAGAATCGGGTCGGCCTTGAACTTGGCCTTGTAGGCGTCGAGGAACTTCTTGCCTGCGGCCTGGACGGGTATGCCGGCCTGCGAGCAGAGCAGGCCCTCGGCGGCCGGTCCGGCGAGTTCCGCCATCTTGTCGGTGCAGGCGCCGTCGCCGAAGGCGAACACGGCGGCCAGCTTCAACTCGCGTGCCTGCTTGAGCAGCGGACCACCGGTGGCGTCCATGCCGCCGTAGAACACCGCATCGGGCTTCTTGCCCTTGATCTTGGTCAGCACGGCCTTCCAGTCGACGGTCTTGTCGGTGCCCTTCTCGCGAGGCAGGACCTTGACGCCGGCCGCCTTGAGGGTCTTCTCGACTTCGTTGGCGAGGCCTTCGCCATAGGCGGTGGCGTCATCGATCACGGCCACGGTCTTCGGCTTGTTCTGGCCGACCAAATAATTGGCGACGGCCGGCCCCTGCTGGTCGTCGCGGCCGACAACGCGGAACACGCCCTTGAAGCCCTGTTCGGTCAGCGCAGGATTGGTCGCGGAGCCCGAGATCATCGGGATGCCTGCCTGGTTGTAGATGGCCGAGGCCGGAATCGTGGTGCCGGAATTGAGGTGGCCGACGATGCCGGCGACCTTGGCGTCGACCAGCTTTTGTGCCACGGTATTGCCGACCTTCGGGTCGGACTGGTCGTCTTCAGACATCAGCTCGAACTTTACCTTCTTGCCGCCGAGGCTCACGCCGCTGGCATTGGCTTCGTCGATTGCGAGGCGGGCGCCGTTCTCGTTGTCCTTGCCGAGGTGGGCAATGCCGCCGGTGAGCGGAGCGACGCTGCCGATCTTGACGACCATCGGAGGCGGAGGGGGCGGTGCCTGGACCGGGGGCGGAGGGGGCGGTTCTTCCTTGCCGCAGCCCATCAAGGCGACAGCGGTAATCACGGCAAGCGAAAGGGCTCTGGTCGGCACGTTCATGGCAATGCTCCGTTCAAGGCGATGAATGACGGGAAGGCAGATCGGATGACAAATCAGCCGGGGGGATTCTTGCCTGCGGCATTGGACTTGTCAATGCTGCCGGAGCCCTCTCTGCGAGGCCGCATCCCACAGGGAGGTACCGTCTGCGGCAGGGCGCCGCAGAAATAAAAAAAGCCAGCCCCACCGTAGGTAGGACTGGCCCTTCTTGATGCTGCGACGGACTTACTTGGCGCCGGCGAGGATCCACTTGACCAGGGTATGCACGTCCGCATCCTTCACCGCGGCGTTCGGCGGCATCGGGATCGGACCCCAGACGCCCTTGCCGCCTGCCTTGACCTTGGCAACCAGCATCGCCTCGTCGGTGGCCTTGTACTTCTTGGCGACGTCCTGATAGGCGGGGCCGACCAGCTTCTTGTCGATTGCGTGGCAGGCCATGCAGCCGCTCTTGGTGGCGAGGTCCTTGTTGGCGAACGCCGGGGCCGAAGCCATTACGCCGGCAGCAACCAGCGCGGAGATCAATACCGATTTCATATTTAAGTCCTTGTGTGTGGATAGGAATGAATGTGCCGGGCAAAACTTTCGAAATCCTAACGGATTCGGGGCCTGCTGAAAATTGTTTTGAATCAATTAATCAGATTCTCTAATTTTGCTGTTGGTTCCAGACAAGTAACGCCACGGCACACCCAAGCGTTGACACGATCGCTTTCCGGCTTGGCGAGGACCGCGGGCAGGGCCGGAGTTCCGTTGGGCAGGCCCAGCACCAGCCGGTGCGGATCGGCGCCGAGGGCGCGGCGCCATTCGGCCATTTCGTCTTCAGGTCCTCGCAGGATGATGATGTCCGGTGGAGTGAGTGCTTCTTCAAGGGCGCGCAGGAGGCTGCCGAAGCCGGACGGCGCCTGGCTGATCTGCGGCCAGAACAGCCGTAGGGTCTTTTCGGCGGCGGTCAGGTATCGGGGCTCGCCGAGAAGATGTCCCAAGCGCTGTAGCGCGAAAGCGGCAATGCCATTACCAGAAGGAGTGGCATTGTCGTGACCGGACTTGGGGCGGTGGATCAATACCTCGTGATCGTCGGCCGTGAAAAAGAAACCGCCTGCCTCGCGGTCTTCGAAACGGGCGAGCAGGGTATCGGCGAGCTCGACGGCAAAATCCAGATCAACGCGCCGAAACCCCGCTTGCATCAGTTCGAGCAGGGCGGCAAGCAGGAAGGCGTAGTCGTCGAGATAGGCGTCGAGGTGGGCGCGACCGTTCCGGGCCGTCGCCAGCAAGCGCTTGTCCTGCCACATCGTGCGGCGCACGAAATCCATGGCGCGCTGCGCCGAAGCCAGCCACTCGCTACGGCCGAAGACGCGCGCGGCATGGGCCATGCCTTCGATCATCAGCGCGTTCCAGCTGGCCAGCACCTTGTCGTCGCGCCCCGGCCTGATGCGTTTTTCGCGTGCCGCAAACAACTTTTCGCGTGCCGCATCGAGCAGCGGAAGTTCTGCGTCGCCCAGATCGCCGG
>DAIOGL010000102.1:8262-8529 GCA_036745235.1 Sulfuritalea sp. | reverse complement strand
CCATCGATGGAAATTCCTCCGTCGATGCACTGCAAAGCAAGCTCAACTTTCGGGATGGCGGGTGGCTTGACAGGGCGCTGGCGGCTCTCGTCGCGAAGGAGCTGATCCGCGAAGCCGAGCACTCGGAGGGCGCTCTCGACTTCACCTCGTTCGTGCCGGCCGATGACTCCCGGCGCAAGGCCGAGGAAAAGGCCCGGCAGGAGGCGGAAGAAAAAGCGAAGCGCGAGGCCGAAGCCAAGGCCCGCCACGAGGCGGCGGAAAAAGCGA
>DAIOGL010000102.1:3391-8162 GCA_036745235.1 Sulfuritalea sp. | reverse complement strand
AGCGCGAAGCCGAGGCCAAGGCCCGCCACGAGGCGGAAGAAAAGGCGAAGCGCGAAGCCGAGGCCAAGGCCCGCCACGAGGCGGAAGAAAAGGCGAAGCGCGAGGCCGAAGCCAAGGCCAGGCACGAGGCGGAAGAAAAGGCGAAGCGCGAGGCCGCCGAGCGGCAGCGAAAGCTCGCCGAAGAACAGGAGCTCAAGGAAGCTGCGGAGCGGGTGCGGCGCAAAGCCGCGGAGGCCGCCCGCGAGGAGGCCGAGAAACAGGCGAAGCTGGCCGAAGAACAGGAACTGAAACAGGCTGCGGAGCGAGTGCGCAGCAAAGCCGCTGAACACGCCCGGCTGGAAGCCGAGGAACAAGCACGGAAGCTGGCCGCGGAACAGTCGCGAAAGGCGGCGGAGGAAGAGGAGCGGCGCAAGGTGGTGGAAGCCGCCCGGCACGAAGCCGAGGAACAGGCGAGAAAGCTGGCCGAGGAACAGGAACGTCGCAAGGCTGCCGAACGCGCCCGCGAAGAAGCCGAGCAACAGGCGCGCAAGCTGGCCGAGGATCTGGCTCGACGCGACGCCGAGGAAAAGGCCCGGCGGGAAGCCGACGCGCAGGCGCGGCGTGATGCCGAGGAGAAAGTCCGGCGCGAGGCCGAGGAAAAGCTGCGGCGGGAAGTCGAGGAAAAGCTGCGTCGTGAGGCCGACGAGAAGGCCCGCCAGGAGGCCGCGGAAGCCGCCCGACGCGAGGCCGAAAAGAAGGCCCGCCGCGAGGCGGAAGAAAAGACCCGGCGCGAGGCGGACGAGAAGGGCCGCCAGGAGGCCGCGGAAGCCGCCCGACGCGAAGCCGATGAGAAGGCGCAGCGCGAGGCCGAGGAAAAGGCCCGGCAGGAGGCAGAGGACGCAGCCCGACGTCCGGCCGCGGAGCCCCCTCGCCAGGACGAAACCGAAGCGCAGGAGCGCATGGCGGCGGAAGAAACGGCATGGCGCGAGGCCGAGGAGAAGTTCCGCCGCGAAGAGCAGGAAGCCGCCGCAAAGCGGGGCAGGCGGGCGGCGGCGAAGGAAGTCACCGCCGCTTCATCGACGAAGCCGAGCCAGCGGGCCAAGCAGCTCGCGCTGGGAATCACTGCACTGCTGGTGATCGGCCTGATCGCCATCCACCTGGTTTCCTTCGATGGACAGATTCCGCAGTTCGAGCAGGCATTGAGCGGGCAGTTTCAGCAGCCGGTGAAGATCAAGGCACTGCGCTTGTCCCTGGTGCCGCAGCGGCACGTGCGGCTCGAAGGCGTTTCGATCGGCAGTGAAGGGCAGATCAAGATTCTTCAGGTCAAGGCGATAGGGGCGCTCGGCAACGTGTTCAGCGACAAGAAGGCGTTCTCTTCGGTCGAGCTGGACTCGCCGGTCCTGACGGAAGAAGGCCTGGGCTGGCTCCTGTTCGGCAAGCCGTCGGCAGGGGCCATGGGTTTCGGTCCGGTCAGCGTGCAGAACGCCACACTGCAATCGAAGAATGTCAGCCTTCCGGCCTTCGACGCGAATCTGAAGCCGGATGGCCAAGGCGCGTGGCAGACCATCGCCATTGAATCGGCGGACAAGAATCTCAATCTCGAGCTGACGCCCAAGGGCCAGTCGGTGCAGATCGAATTCAAGGCGAGAACGTTCAAGATGCCCTTCGGTTCGAGCCTCGTACTCGATGAACTGGCTGCCAGCGCCACGGCGAGCAAGACCGAGCTTGCCGTAACGGAGTTCAAGGCCTTTGCCTACGGCGGCGTGCTGAGCGGCAACGCCAGACTGAAATGGGGCGCGCAGTGGAGTCTTGGCGGGGAGTTGAATGCCAAGCAGGTCGACACTGCGGCACTTTTCCCCGCCCTGGTGGACGGCGGCAGGCTGGTGGGGAAGGCCGCATATGCCATGCAGGCGGCGGACGCCGGCAAGCTGTTTGCGACGAATCGCATGGAAGGCGATTTTCATGTCGAGCGGGGAAATCTGCTCGGGGTGGACCTGGGACGCATGATCCAGAGCGGAGGGACCAGCGGCACCACGCGGTTCGCGGAGGTCTCCGGTGTCTTTGTGCGTGATCGCGGCGCAACGCAACTCCGCCAGGTGCGCCTGAGCGAGGGCCCCCTGACCGCCAACGGCACGGTCGAGGTCGATGCCGATGACAACGTTCGCGGCCGCTTCGCCATCGAACTCAGGATGGCTTCGGAGCTGCGGCGCGCGAACGTCGCGCTCGGCGGCACCCTGAAGAAGATCGAATGGCGCCGGTAGCGGCGCCGGGCGGGACGGCGGCGCCAGACTTTCATCCGGCCTGAATACCCGGACCACTACAGAGGACTGCGATGAATCCACAGAATGGCTATGACGTCGAAGACATTGCGGTCGGCATGAGCGCGGAAACCGCCAAGACCATTACCGATGCGGACATCGTGCTGTTCGCCGGCGTGTCCACCGACGTCAATGCTGTGCACATGGACGAAGAGTACGGGCGCACCACCCAGTTCGGCGGCCGCATCGCCCACGGCATGCTGAGCGCCAGCCTGTTGTCGTCGGTGCTGGGCAATCGCCTGCCCGGGCCGGGCGTGGTCTACATGAGCCAGTCCCTGCGCTTTCGCGCGCCGGTGCGTATCGGCGACACGGTGCATGCCAAGGTGATCGTCAGGGAAGTCATCGCGGAAAAATGCCGGGTGATTCTTGATACGGTGTGTACCGTGGGCGACAAGGTGGTCATCGACGGAGAAGCGATGGTCATGGCAACCTCGCGGCGCAAGCGTGAGGCGGCCGCCAAGGCAGTCGCGGGCGGCCCCGTTCCAGCTTCCGGCGATTCATGACCGGGCATGACGACCTGCCGCGGCAGCGCATCGACAAGTGGCTCTGGGCGGCGCGCTTCTTCAAGACGCGCAGCCTCGCCGCCGCCGCGGTCGATGGCGGCCGGGTCAAGTGGAACGGCCAGAACGTCAAGCCGGCGCGCGAACTGAAGCCGGGCGACGAACTCGAGATCGCCGCCGGCGAATTGCGCTGGACCGTCGTCGTGCGCGGCGTGAACGCCCAGCGCCGGCCCGCGCCGGAAGCCCGCCTGCTCTATGAGGAGACCGCGCAGAGCGCGGCCCGCCGCCTGCAGCTGGAGGAGATCCGCCGCCTGGCACCGATGCCCGGGGCGGGCCTGAAGGGCCGTCCGACGAAGAAGGCCGGGCGCCTGATCCGGGGCTTCAATGAATGAGGCTCATCCCCTGAGCCATGCACGAGTGATACTCTCCGTTCTGACGATGAATTCGGGTTGAGCGCGGCATGGAAATCGGCATTGCACTGGTTGTTGGACTCCTGATCGGCGGCGGTTTGGTCGCCGTCGTCTATTCTGCGCGGCTGAAGGAGGCGCAGACCCGGCTGGCCCAGCTGGAAAGCGAACTGGCCGCGCTGCGCGTCCAGGAGTCGGCGCTGGCGGTACGGTGCGCCACGCTGCAGGCCGAGCGCGAAAAGGACCAGGCCCTGTTCGCCGAGCGGCAGGCGACGCTCGAAGCCGCGCGCGACAGCTTCGCCGATGCCTTCAAGGTGATTTCGGCCGACGCGCTGGCGAAGAACAACCAGTCCTTCCTCGAACTCGCCCGCGCCACGCTGGAAGCGCAGCAGGCGGCGGCACTGGCTGCCGCCCGGACCGATCTGGACAAGCGCCAGCTGGCCATCGGCGAGCTGGTGGCGCCGGTGAAGACCTCGCTGGAGAAATTCGAACAGCAGATCCAGGGCATCGAAAAGTCGCGCATCGACGCCTATGCCACGCTGACCGAACAGGTGCGCGCCATGGCCGAGGCGCAGGGCGCCCTGCGCCTGGAAACCGGCAACCTGGTCAAGGCCCTGCGCGCCCCGCAGACCCGCGGCCGCTGGGGCGAACTGCAGCTCAAGCGCGTGGTCGAAATGGCCGGCATGCTCGACCACTGCGATTTCTTCGAGCAGGAAAGCGCCACCACGGAAGACGGCCGGCTGCGGCCCGACATGATCGTCAAGCTGCCCGGCGGCAAGAACATCGTCGTCGATGCCAAGGCGCCGCTGGCCGCCTACCTCGAGGCGCTGGAGGCGACCGACGAGGAGGAGAAGAAGCGCAAGCTGGCCGATCACGCCCGCCAGGTGCGCGAGCACCTCAAGAAGCTCGGCCAGAAGGCCTACTGGGAGCAGTTCCAGCCCTCGCCCGATTTCGTCGTGCTGTTCCTGCCCGGCGAGATGTTCTACTCGGCCGCGCTGGAAGCCGACCCCTCGCTGATCGAGCAGGGCGTCGAGCAGCGCGTGATCCTCGCCACGCCGACCACGCTGATCGCGCTGCTGCGCGCCGTCGCCTACGGCTGGACGCAGCAGGCGCTGACCGAGAACGCCGAGCGCATCAGCCAGCTCGGACGCGAACTCTACGACCGCATCGCGACGGTGACCGAGCACTGGGGCCGCGTCGGCAAGAACCTCGGCGAAGCGGTCGGCGCCTACAACAGGTCGGTGGCCTCGATGGAAACGCGGGTCCTCGTCTCCGCCCGCAAGTTCCGCGACCTCAAGGTGGCCGCCGAGGACAAGGAAATCGCCGACCTCGCCCCGGTCGAGGTGCTGCCGCGCGAGCCGCAGGCGCCGGAATTGCTCCCGAGGGACGACAGGCTCATCCCATGAGCCTTGCGGCGGGCAGACTGATCTCCATTCTCAAGGAGGCAGTCACATGTACATCGATCAGGTATTCGCCCAACAGCCCGTGCATCCCGCCGATCTCGCCGTGTTCATCGTCACCACGACCCTGTGCGCCCTCGGCGCCCTGATGCTGCCGCTGGCGGGGT